>JACSRS010000037.1 GCA_014879655.1 Burkholderiaceae bacterium | reverse complement strand
CCCGCCCCGGCCGGGGCGGGCCTCCCCAGCTCCGCCAAGGCCGCGAGGTGCGCCCTCGGGATGCTTGCGGATCGTCACCGTGGTCTCGCCGCCGCTCAGGATCACGCAGGGGCGCGCAAAAGCCCCGGTGCCCCGCGCCGCAGCCCGCGCCAGCGCCGAATGCACCTTGCCCACCTCGCGGGATTCGCCCTCGATCTCGTCGCTCAGGATGTAGGCCTGCAGCCCCGCCGCGCGGGCGCGCTGCGCCGCCGCCTCCAGCGACTGTTGCGGCGTGGCAATCAGGTGCACCGCATGGCCATCGAAGGCCGCATCACCGGGTTTGGGCGTCTCCAGCGCTCCGCTTTCCAGTTGCGCGGCCACCGCAGCCGGCAGCGCGATGCCGTAGCGGCACAGGATGGCCAGCGCGTCGGCGCAGGTGCTGGCATCGGGCACCGTGGGGCCGCTGGCAATGATGGACGGGTCGTCGCCCGGCACGTCGCTGATGGTCAGCGTCACCACCCGCGCCGGCGCGCAGGCAGCGGCCAGGCGCCCGCCCTTGATGCGCGAGAGGTGCTTGCGCACGCAGTTCATCTCGGCAATGTTGGCGCCGGACCGCAGCAAGGCCTTGTTGATGGCCTGCTTGTCGGCCAGCGTCAGGCCCTCGGCGGGCAGCGTCAGCAAGGCCGAGCCGCCGCCGGAAATCAGGCACAGCACCAGATCGTCGGCCGTGAGCCCCTGCGTCAAGGCGAGGATGCGTTCAGCCGCCGCCAGGCCGGCCGCGTCGGGCACCGGATGGGCGGCTTCCACCACCTCGATGCGCGCCGGCGACCCAGCGGGCCGCGGCGGAATATGGTGGTAGCGCGTGACGACCAGCCCCGAAAGCGGCGCGTCAGCCGGCCACAACGCCTCGACCGCCTGCGCCATCGCGCCGCCGGCCTTGCCCGCACCCAGCACCTGGGTGCGGCCTTTGGGTGGGGGCGGCAGGAAGGCCGCCGTGTTGTGCAGCGGCAGTGCGCGCTGCACGGCCGCGTCGTAGAGCTGGCGCAGGAAGTCGCGCGGCTGCGTCGCCGGGTCGGCGCTCGCGCCGGGTAGGAAGGAGGAGGTCATGGGGTGCAATTGTGCCGCGCGGCCCGGGCAATGGCTGGCGTGAGAAGCTGCCTGCCAAAGTGCGATGATTTGCGAAATCACCGGCTTCACCGGTCACCTCCCGAACCCTTCCTGAAGGCTCCGATATGCCCACCCTGCTGATCCGCAACGCGCACTGCGTGGCCACCTTTGACGACCAGCGCCACGAGTTCGCCGGTGCTTCCATCTTCATCCGTGACAACCTGATCGAGAGCATCGGCTCCGCTGCCGACCTGCCGCAGACCGCCGCCGAGGTGATCGATGCCCGCGGCCATCTGGTGATGCCGGGCCTGGTCAACACGCACCACCATATGTACCAGAGCCTGACGCGGGCGATCCCCGCCGTGCAGGACGCCGAACTCTTCGGCTGGTTGCGCGGCCTGTACCCGATCTGGTCAGGCCTGACACCGGAGATGGTGCAGGTCAGCACCCAGGTGGCCATGGCCGAACTGCTGCTGTCGGGCTGCACCACCAGCAGCGACCACCTCTACATCTACCCCAACGGCGTGCGGCTGGACGACAGCATCCATGCGGCGCAAGAAATCGGCATGCGCTTCGTCGCCACGCGCGGCAGCATGAGCGTGGGCCAGAGCGCCGGCGGCCTGCCGCCCGACCGCGTGGTCGAGCGCGAAGACGCCATCCTGAAAGACACGCAGCGCGTGATCGAAACTTTTCACGACGCCGCCCACGGCGCGATGGTCAACGTGGCGGTGGCGCCGTGCTCGCCGTTTTCGGTCAGCCGCGACCTGATGCGCGAATCGGCCAACCTGGCCCGCAGCTTCGCCGGCCAAGGCGTACGGTTGCACACGCACCTGGCCGAAAACCACCACGACCTGGCCTACAGCCGCGAAAAGTTCAACTGCTCGCCCACCCAGTACGCGCAGGACCTGGGCTGGCTGGGCGACGACGTCTGGCACGCGCACTGCGTCAGGCTTGACGACGAGGGCATCAGCCTGTTTGCGGCCAGCCGCACCGGTGTGGCGCACTGCCCCTGCAGCAACATGCGGCTGGCCAGCGGCATTGCGCCGGTGCGCCGCATGCTGGACGCCGGCGTGCCGGTGGGGCTGGGCGTGGATGGCAGCGCCAGCAACGACGCGGCGCACATGGTCAACGAGGCACGCCAGGCGCTGCTGCTCGCCCGTGTGGGCCGTGCGCTGCAGCCGCCCGAAACCCGCACCGGCGCCGACGGCGAGCGCCGCAGCTTCTTCGGCTGCGACCTGGGCCCGGCGGAAATGACGGCCCGCGATGCGCTGGCGCTGGCCACGCGGGGCGGCGCCGAGGTGCTGGGCAGGCGAGACATCGGCCAGTTGGCGCCCGGCCTGTGCGCCGATATTGCGCTGTTCGACCTTCGCACACTGTCCTTCGCCGGCGGCGCGGTGCACGACCCGGTGGGGGCGCTGCTACTGTGCGCCAGCGCGCCAGCCGCGTACACGGTGGTCAACGGCCGGGTGGTGGTGCGCGAGGGCCGGCTGGCCACGCTGGAACTGGAGCCGCTGCTGGAGCGGCACAACCGGCTGGCGATGCAACTGGCGCAGGGAGCCTGAGCACGGTGCAAGGCACCGGCAGGCGCCGCTCAGGCTAGGGGATTCAGGGCTGCGAGACGCCCAGCAGGTCGGCGAGCGCCGCCGTCGACATGGAGCCGTCGCGGCTGATCACCTGGCCAGTCCTGAGGTTCTTGGCAACGACGAAAGGCACACCTTCGGCGCCGAAACTGGTCATGATCTCGGTGTTTTTCTTGATCGCCTGCTCCAGCTCGGGCGACAAGCTGGACGACGCCGAGATGCCGCCTTTGCCCGCCAGCAGCGAGGTTTCGTGCTCGGTCATTGCGTCCGCGGGGTTGACGGCTGCCAGCAGGGCTCCGCCCTGCGCCAGGCTGGAGGCGTTGATCAGGGCAACCGGAATCCAGATGAACTTGACACTCTTCTGCAGTGGCAGCGAGGCGTTCCACAAGTGGCCGCAATGCGGGCACTGCGGATCAAAAAACACATAGACCGGATTGGCGGCCATCATCGCGCCGGCCGTGAAACCACGCGCCTGGGCAGCGGCCTCCAGCGAAGGTGCCTGTTTGGCCGGCGCGGCCTTTGGCGCGCTGATCGCCGTGGCAGATTCCTTGGAATTGCAGCCCACCAAGGCAGCAGACAGCATCAGGGCAGACGAAACCAACAACAGGCGACGGTTCAAGACGGTTCTCCGAAACGTTAAATGGGAGCACTCCCACCCCGGACCGGGTGGCGGCCAGGTCAGGATCGTACTTCGGCTGGCGGCGGCGGGTTCAACGCGGCATCCACTGCCCACACTTCCAGCATTGTTCAAATCCGCCTTCCACCTGTTCGCCACAACCACACATCCAGCGCCGCTGCGGCACGTTGCGCAGTGCGTGCAGCAGTTCGCGGGCCCGGAACTCCTGGCGGGCGTCGTCGATCCAGACCTCCGGCAGGCATTGATCTGGCGGCATCTCGCCGGCCAGGCCCACCAGATACTGGCGTTGCACGCTGGTAGCCACGCCTTCTGCCGCGAGCGCGTCGGCCCAGAGTGTGGCAATGGCCAGATTGGGTGCCTGGGTCAGCTTCAGCATGGTGGGTTCAGCATAAAGGGCTTGCGGCCTTTGTGCCAAAACCAGTGGAGCGCCGCGCAGGGCCGGCAAGCATTCAAGGGGCGTCGCCGCCGGCCACCGGCCATTGGCCCGGCACCGGGACTGCCTCGTCCGGCCCCGGCCACGGCGGCATCGTGACCGCCAGCGCCTGCAGCGGGCCGGGCCCCAGCGAGCGGAACTGGAAATGCGTGCCCAGCGGAATCGTCAGGCAGACGCCGGGCGCCAGCGGCGTGATGCTTTCGCGCCCGCCCTGGCGTCGCCACATCTCGCCGCTGCCGGCGATGACCGTCCAGATTTCATCAACCGTGCGGTGGGTGACCGCCAGGCTGGTGCGGCCCGCCGCCAGATCAAAACGCGCCATGCCACCGCCGGGCAGGCCGAGCAGAATGTGAACGTCGGAGCCATCGGGCGCGGTGACGACCGGTGCATCGGATGCGTGCAGGGTTTCAAAAGCAGTCATGCCACCATGCTACTGCTATGCCCGCCAGACAGGCTCCCGCGAACGGTGTCTCAAGAAAAGGCGCCGCCGGACCCGTTCGATAGAATGGCCTGCTGCGTCAGAACGGGCCAAGACCGACTGGTTTGCACGCTCCTGACCCGCCATTTTTTCTTCCCACCCAACGCTCCAGCCATCATGAAACCCACGGTCAAACCCGGCAATCCGAACTTTTCTTCCGGCCCCTGCAGCAAGCGCCCCGGCTACAACGTGGCCGATCTGCAACTCGATTCGCTGGGCCGCTCGCACCGCTCCGCGTTGGGCAAGAAGCTGCTGGGCCTGGCCTGCAGCGAAACCGCCCGCCTGCTGAACCTGCCCGAGGGCTACCGCGTGGCCGTCGTGCCCGGCTCGGACACCGGTGCGGTCGAGATGGCGATGTGGTCGCTGCTGGGCGCGCGTGGCGTCGATGTGCTGGCCTGGGAATCGTTCGGTTCGGGCTGGGTCACCGACATCGTCAAGCAGCTCAGGCTGCCCGACGTCACCAAACTGGAGGCCGGCTACGGCGACATCTGCGATTTCAGCAAGGTCAATTTCGCCAATGACGTGGTCTTCACCTGGAACGGCACCACCTCGGGCGTGAAAGTGCCCGACGGCAACTGGATTCCCGACGACCGCGCCGGCCTGACCATTTGCGACGCCACCTCGGCCGTGTTCGCGATGGACCTGCCCTGGAGCAAGCTCGACGTGGTGACCTTCTCCTGGCAGAAGGTGCTGGGCGGTGAAGGCGGCCACGGCATGCTGATCCTGGGTCCGCGTGTCGTGCAGCGCCTGGAGAGCTACTCCCCGCCGTGGCCGATGCCCAAGGTCTTCCGCATGACCTCGGGCGGCAAGCTGACCGAAGGCCTGTTCAAGGGCGAGACGATCAACACGCCATCGATGCTGTGCGTGGCCGACTACCTGGACGCGCTGGCCTGGGTCGAGCGCATCGGCGGCGTGGCCGCCACCATCGCCCGCAGTGAGGCCAACCTGAAAGTGGTCAGCGATTTTGTCGCCGCCAATGACTGGATCTCCTTCCTGGCCAAAGACCCGGCGACGCGCTCGAACACCAGCGTCTGCCTGACGCTGGACCTGAGCGAAGAGCAGGTCAAGAAAGCCGTGAAGCTGCTGGATGCCGAGGGCGTGGCCTTTGACATCGGCGCCTACAAGGACGCACCGGCCGGCATCCGCATCTGGTGCGGCGCCACGGTGGAAAGCGCCGACCTGCAGGCGCTGATGCCCTGGCTGACCTGGGCGTACCAGACGGTCAAGGTGGCCTGACCGCCAGACGCCCGACCGAACCGCAACCCGCACCGAGCCCTGCCCGCCATGTACAAGATCAAGACCTACAACCAGATTTCCATCAAGGGACTGGAGCGTTTTGCGCGTCAGACCTACGAAGTGGGCAGTGACATCGGCCACCCGGACGCCTTCCTGATCCGCAGCCAGAAGTTGCAGGGGATGGACCTGCCGCCGTCGCTGCTGGCGGTTGCGCGCGCCGGTGCCGGCGTCAACAACGTGCCGGTGGCCGAGTACGGCAAACGCGGCATCGTCGTGTTCAACACGCCAGGCGCCAATGCCAACGCGGTGAAGGAACTGGTGATGGCCGGCATGCTGCTGGCCACGCGCGACATTCTGGGCGGGCTGGCCTATGTGCAGTCGCTGACCGCGATGACCGATGCGGGCGAGATGTCGGCGCTGCTGGAAAAGGAAAAATCCCGCTTCGCCGGCGGCGAGATCAAGGGCAAGACGCTGGGCATCGTCGGCCTGGGCGCGATCGGCTCGCTGGTTGCCGACATGGCGCTGGCAATGGGCATGAAGGTGGTGGGGTTCGATCCGGCGCTGTCGATCGACGCCGCCTGGCGGCTGTCCAGCGACGTGCAACGCATGGAAAACCTGTCGATGCTGCTGTCGCGCTCGGACTATGTCTCGTTGCACGTGCCGGCGATGGATGCCACGCGGCACCTGATCAACGCCGAAGCGCTGGCCAGCATCCGCACCGGTGCGGTGCTGCTGAACTTTGCCCGCGAAAGCATCGTCGACAGCGCTGCCGTGCTGGCCAGCCTGAACGCCGGCAAGCTCGGGCGCTACGTCTGCGACTTCCCCGAGCCGGCGCTGCTGGGCCACAAGCGCGTGATCGCCATGCCGCACATCGGCGCCAGTACCGAGGAGTCGGAAGAAAACTGCGCGGTGATGGCCGCCAACCAGTTGATGGACTACCTGGAAAACGGCAACATCACGAATTCGGTGAACTTCCCGGCGGTCAGCATGAGCCGAACGCCCGGCACCTCGCGCATCACCTTCTCCAACGACAACGTCGCCGGCGTGCTCGGCCACGTGCTGTCGGTGCTGGCCGACAGCAAGGTCAACGTGATCGACATGATGAACAAGAGCCGGGGCGATCTGGCCTTCAACATCATTGACGTCGAAAGCCGGCCCGACGACGCGGTGGCCGCAGCCATCGCCGCGGTGGAACACGTGATCCGCGTGCGGGTGATCTGACGCCGCGCAGCGCCTTGGTAAACGCGCGCACCCCCTGACGAATTTTTCCGGCATTTCAAGCTTTTTCGGGCTCTGCCCAGCGTCAATTCGATGAATGACGCTATGGTTTCAGGAATTCATGAACGCAGCGGCGCACGCCGGTGCGGCGGCCCGGCAACAGCCCGCCAACCGGTTGCCCGTGCGATACTGACCGGCCAACTACCGGAGACCGGAACATGGATGCATTGAAGTGGATCGGCGTGGCCATCCTCTCGCTCGTCGGCGGGTATTTCGGCCACAAGGTCACCGGCAACTGGGCCGGCGGCGCGGTGGCCGGTGTCACGGCCGCGCTGGTGCTGACGATGATCATCAACGCCCAGTGGGCGCTGGCCCTCGTGTCCCTGTGCATCGGCCTCTACGGCACCTTCAGCCTGGTGGGCGAAGGCCTCGGCAAGCTCGCCCCGCAGGTGGCTGCCAAGGCGGGCGGCGACGCCACTGGCGGCGGGGGTGGCGGATCGGCGGGCGGCGGGACTCCACCTGTCAACGTCAAGCTGGCACCCAAGGCCCCGGCCGAAAAAACCGCCGAGGCCCCGCAGGAATCGGCCGGCGGCGGCAACCTCGGCACCGGCACACTGAAGGACTGCCCCGACTGCCCGCAGCTGGTGGTGGTGCCGCCCGGCTCGTTCACCATGGGGAGCACCGGCGCCGACCCGCGTGAAGCGCCCGCGCATCCGGTGACGGTCGCTGCGTTTGCGGCCGGCAGCCAGGCGGTCAGCAAGGGTGAATTTGCTGCATTCGTGCGCGCCACCCAGTACAAGACCGACGCCGAACGCAGCGGCGGCTGCTTCGGCTGGATCGACGATCGCTGGCAAAACAACCCGGCCTTCAACCGGCGCGAGCCCGGCTTTGCCCAGGGCGACGACCATCCGGTCGTCTGTGTCAGCTGGAACGACGCCCAGGCCTATGTGCAGTGGCTCAGCAAGACCAGTCAGCGCAGCTACCGGCTGCTGAGCGAAGCCGAGCGCGAGTACGCCGCGCGCGCCGGCAGCGCGACCCCGTTCTGGTGGGGCGAACGCCTGTCCACCGATCGGGCCAACTACGACACCACAGCGCCCGATTTCCTCGGCAGCCACAAAGGCGAATGGCGGCGGGCAACCGTGCCGGCAAACAGCTTCGAGCCCAACCCTTTCGGCCTGTACAACGTGCACGGCAATGTCTGGGAATGGGTGCAGGACTGCCAGCACGACAACTACGCCGGCGCGCCGTCCGATGGCAGCGCCTGGGTCGCCAACTGCAGCGCAAACCGGCGCGTGCTGCGCGGCGGCGGTTGGGTCGGCGACCCGGCGTCGCTGCGCGCCAGCAGCCGCAGCTGGTTCGCGCCGGACTTCCGCTTTCACGTCGGCGGCTTTCGCGTGGCCCGCTACCTCGAAAAAGGCAAGAGGCCAGGCCCCTGATCAGCCCGCAGCCAGCCATCCCGTGCGGCACCTCTGCCAGCGCCGACCCCCTTGCGGGTCCGGCAAGGCATTTTTCAATCAATTTGACATCAACCCAGCGTCAGATGGCTATTTTCTGCTCCTGAAAAACGAGCAAATACACCGATCCGCCGCAGCGGCAGGATCCCATTCCGGGAGGCCGCTATCAGCGCGTCCGCAACGAAGCGGCCAGATGCTCCAGATTGACCGGCTGCAGCAGGATCCAGCCGTTGCGGGGACTGTCGATGTCGGCGATGAAAAAGAACGCCACCGCCACGACAAAGGGCAGCACCGGCAACAGCAGCAGTTCGCCCTCCGACTCGCGGGCGCCCACGCCGACAATCACACTGCCCAGCAGGCCGATCACAAAGATCAGCCCCCACGCGGGCGGCGGTATCCGGTTCCACCAGGCGGACTGCGTATAGCCCTGGCTGTTCAGCACATCGTTCATGCCCGAGACCACCAGCGCCCGGATCTGGTCGGGCTGCGCCTGCGCCGGTGCCTGGACCGCCTGCCAGAGCTGCTGCTGAAGGACCGCGGTCTGGCCTTCGATCTGCGCCAGCACCTTCGCGTCGGAGGTCTGGTAGAAAGCAATCCGCAGGTCGATGTAACGCAAGAGGCTGTCGCGGATGGGCCCGGCAGCAGCAGCCGGCATCAGATCGGCGCGCAGGTATTCGGTGCCGATGGCGTTGGCTTCCGCCTCCTCATAAGCCTTGCGTTGCTCGTAGCGGGTGATGGCCATCGAAAAGGCAAAGCCGATCATCAGGCCCAGCAGCGTCAGCACCGCCGCCTGCACCACCCGGAAGTTGTCACGCACGTCGCCGCCCAGCGGCCGCCCCCCGCGCAACCAGGCATTGCCCGCCCAGGCGGCCAGCAGCAGCCATACAAAGGTCACCGCCGCCAGCGCGGCGGGAACGTCGAGAAGTAACTGCATCGCGGTGGGCCCTGGTGAAAACGGCAGAAAGCGCGCGCCGCCGTTTCGCCGGATTGTAAGTCTGGCTGTCCGCTCGTCAGGCCCGAACGGTGGCGGTCTGTCACCACCGTGTCGCTCGGAAAGCGCCCTTGCTGAAACAATGCAAGCCTGCGCGGCGCAGGCGTGAACCTGCTGGCGCCGCATCCATCCGCAACCTTCAGCAGCCAATTGCGACAGAGCCGCCATGACCTTTCTCAAAGCCCAGTATGAACAGCGCGGACCGGTGCCGCAGGACGTAATCCACGCGGTGCCGTTTCAGCCCCCCACCCTGACCGACGACCAGGTGCTGGTGGCCGTGGTGGCCGCGCCGATCAACCCGTCGGACGTGCTGACGCTGACCGGCGACTACGGCATATTGCCGCCGCTGCCAGCCGTCGGCGGCAACGAAGGCGTGGGCCGGGTGGTGGAGTGCGGCCCGCAGGCCGGCAGCCTGAAAACCGGCCAGCTGGTACTGCTGCCGGTGGGCTGCGGCACCTGGGCCACACACGTCGTGGCGCAGGCCAAACGGCTGATCCCGCTGCCCGACGGCGCCGACGCGCAGCAGCTGGCCATGCTGACGGTCAATCCGCCTACCGCGTCGCTGATGCTCAGTGAGTTTGTCGACCTGCGGGCCGGCGACTGGGTGATCCAGAATGTCGCCAACTCGGGCGTCGGCAGTTACCTGGTGCAACTGGCCAGGCAGCGCGGCCTGCGCACCGTGAACATCGTGCGGCGCGAATCAGCAGTTGCAGGCGTGCAGGCCATGGGCGGCGACGTGGTGCTGGTCGACGGCGAGAAACTTGCCAGGCGTGTGAGCGAAGCCACCGGCGGCGCGGCCATCCGTCTGGGCATCGACGCCGTGGGCGGCGCCGCCACCGACCGGCTGGCCAGCTGCCTGGCCGAAGGCGGCACGCTGGTGAACTACGGATTGATGAGCGGTGAGCCCTGCCAGATCTCACCCAAATCCTTCGTCTTCAACGACCTGACCGTGCGCGGCTTCTGGCTGGCCAAATGGTTTCGCACCGCCAGCCGCGACGCGCAGACCGCGCTCTACGGCAACCTGACCCGCCTGATCGCCAGCGGCCAGATGCGCGCGCCGGTGCACGCCACTTACAAGGTCGAGCAGATCAAGGAAGCCGTTGCGGCCGCCCATGCCGGCGAGCGGGACGGCAAGATCCTGATCACGCCCTGAAGCGGGCGGCAAGCCGGGCGCGCGCGGTCAGTCGACCTTGGCCCCGGCCTGGAACCACTCGCCGATCTGTGCGCGCTCGGCTTCGGTGATGCCGGTGGAGTTGTTCATCGGCATCTGCTTGAGCACCACCGCCTGCTGGTAGACCGCCTGCGCATGGGTCTTGAGCGCGGCCGGTGAATCCAGGCGCACGTTCTTCATCTGCACAGCCTCGCCGTGGCACATGTAACAGCGCTGCTCCAGTACCTTCTGCACCGATGCGTAGCTGCCGGGCGCACCGGCTGCGCCCGCAGCTCCGTCGCCGGCGGATCGGGCCGGAGCGGCGGAAACAGGCGCTGGCGCCGGCTCCAGCGCCTTCATGCCGACAATGAGCGTGATCAGGACCACCACACCGGCCGCTGCAAACGGCCACGGATTGGCCGCACGGCCATGGTGCCAGCCGTGGCGCTGCACGAAGAACTGGCGAATCAGCGCGCCGGCCAGCATCATCAGGATCAGGATCACCCAGTTGTACTTGTTGGTGTACAGAAAGCCGTAGTGATTGCTCAGCATCGCAAAGATGACCGGCAGCGTGAAATAGGTGTTGTGCACGCTGCGCTGCTTGCCGCGCTTGCCGTGGATGGCGAGCGATTTCGGATCGACCTTTTCGCCCGAGGTCATTGCGGCCACCACCTTGCGCTGGCCGGGAATGATCCAGAAGAAGACATTGGCGCTCATCGCGGTGGCAATCATGGCACCCACCAGCAGAAAAGCGGCACGGCCGGCGAACAGCTGGCAAGCTGCCCACGCGGCAACGCAGATCACCATGAAAACCAGTGCGCCGACGATGGCGTCGCCGTTCTTGCGAAATCCGAACCACTGGCAGATGCGGTCGTAGATCAGCCAGAAGGCCACCAGAAAACCCAGCGCTGCAGAGATGGCGGCGGCAGGTGACCAGTCCATCAGCGACTTGTCAATCAGGAAGGTGCCGGCGTTCCACAAGTAGAGCACCGTGAACAGCGCAAAGCCCGACAGCCAGGTGGAATAGCTCTCCCAATAGAACCAGTGCAGGTGCGTGTGGATCTTCTTGGGCGCGACCATGTACTTCTGCGGGTTGTAAAACCCGCCGCCGTGCACGGCCCACATGGCCCCGTCAACGCCTTTTTCCAGCAGGTCAGGCGACTCGGGCTTGATCAGGTTGTTGTCGAGAAAGACAAAGTAGAACGACGAACCGATCCAGGCAATCGCCGTGATCACGTGCAGCCACCTGATCAGCAGGTTGGCCCAGTCAAGCAGATAAGCTTCCATCAGGGGGCTCCAACCTGCTCACCACTGCGGGCGCTGTGAGCAGACATCCGGTCGCGAACTCGGGAGTTTTGTTGTCTGGCCATTGAACCGAACACCCCCGGCGCCGCTGCGACCTGTCGACCAAAGTGTATACAGTTTTTCGTCATTGTTCCAGCCCGCGTCGCGGGCATGTCTCGGTATTAACCCTCGGTCTTCACCAGCAACAACTGTGCCGCCACGGCGACCGCAATTACTTCGGGCTGCTTGCCGGTGATGCCTGCAACGCCGATCGGGCAGTTCACCTGCGTCAGTTCGTCATCAGAAAAGCCGCGTGCGGCCAGCCGGTGGCGAAACGTCGCCCATTTGGTGCGGCTGCCGATCAATCCGATCCAGGGCAGATCGGCCCGTTCGCGCTGGCGCCGCAGACAGGCGGCAACGACGTCCAGATCTTCGGCGTGGCTGAAGCTCATGATCAGCACGCGGCTGCCCGGCGCCAGCGTGGCAACGGCGGCCTGCACCGGGTCGGAATGCTCGCAGCGCACGTTGACTGGCAGGTCGGCCGGGAAAATTTCGTCGCGGCTGTCGATCCAGTTCACCTGGAAAGGCAGCGTCGCCATCAGTTGCACCAGCGCCTTGCCGACGTGGCCGCCACCGAAAAGCGCCACCGGCTCGCCCGCTAGCGCCAGCCGCTGTCGCAAGGCCGGCAGGTCCGCCGCGCTGACCGACTCGTAGCGCAGTTGCACCACGCCGCCGCAGCACTGCCCCAGGCTCGGGCCCAGCGCCACGCGCTGCGTCTCCGCCTCGCTAACCCGGGTCAGGTCCTGCAACCGCCCGCGGGCGCGGGCAATGGCCTGATATTCAAGATGGCCGCCGCCGATGGTGCCCAGCACCTCGTCAGCAAACACCGCCATCCAGGCGCCCGCTTCCCGCGGCACCGAACCCTGCGTGTCCTGCACGGTAACCAGCACCGCGGGCATGGCCGCCAAACGTGTGAAAAAATGCGCGCTTGTCATCAACCCTCGAATCCACGTGAAAACAGACGCCAACCGCAGCGCCCGCACTCTCTGCCGCAGTATGCCCGCTGAGGGCGCCGCCCCTGCCCCGGCCCTGATTGTCGGCACGCTTTTTGTGCGAATGCCCACCGGATGGGCGGCTGCGCTGTCAGCCGGCGCGCTGGTGCTGGCCGGCGGATGCGCGCCAACGCCCACCCAACCTCCGCCGACGGCCAGCGCCGCCAGCGCGCCCGCTACCGGCACGACTGCCGCCGCTCCCGTGGACCGCCCACCCCCGCCGCCTTCTGCGGCGACCACCGCCCGCGCTTACCGCAAGGACGCGGCCAGTCATGTCTACGCGCTCAATGCCGATCGCGTCTACGCGGGCAAGCTGCCGCCGATGCTGTACGCCGTGGGCGTGCTGGAGGTGGATGTCGACCGCAAGGGCAACGTGGTCGGGCTGCACTGGCTGCGCGCACCACGCCATGCGCCCGAGGTGGTGACCGAGATCGAGCGCACCGCCCGCGCTGCCGCGCCCTACCCGGTACCCGAGCGGCTGGGCAAGGTGACCTACACCGATACCTGGCTGTGGGACAAGAGCGGGCGATTCCAGCTCGACACCCTTACCGAAGGGCAGAACTGACGCTACAGGCAAAAGCCCGGCTGGCCACTCACAGCGTCAGGCCAGCGCGGCTTTCGCGCGCTCGCAGGCCAGCAGGATCCGCTCCGGTGTGGCGGGTGCGACCAGATCCACCTTCGCCTTGTGGCCGGCACTCGCGCTGACCGCATCGCGCAGCGCAAAGAACGACGACAGCGCCAGCATCAAAGGCGGTTCACCAGTGGCCTTGCTTCTGAACGGCGTGGGGCGAATGTTCTGGCTGTCGAACAGCGACACTTTGAAATGCTCGGGCACGTCACCCGCCACCGGGATCTTGTAGGTGCTGGGGCCGTGCGTGAGCAGTTTGCCCTTCCTGTCCCAGATGCATTCCTCCATCGTCAGCCAGCCCATGCCCTGCACGTAGGCGCCTTCGATCTGGCCCATGTCAATGGCGGGGTTGATGCTGCGACCGACGTCGTGCACGACATCCACCGCCTTGAGCCACCATTCGCCGGTGCGCGTGTCAATTTCAACCTCGGTGACGGACGCACCGTAGCAGTAGTAATAGAAGGCCTTGCCTTGCAGCGTCGCGAAGTCGTACTGGATGAACGGCGTCATGTAAAAGCCCGTCACGCTCAGTCCGACACGGTCCAGCCAGGCCTGCTTGCACAGGTCGGCCCACGCCAGTTTTTCGCCGCTGGCGCCAGCCACCGCAAAGCCGCCTTCAAATCGTACGGCTGAGGCTTCGCAGACCAGGCGGCGGGCCGCCACGGGCGCCAGACGCTCACGCAACTGGTGGCAGGCGTTCATGATGGCGCCGCCATTGATGTCGGCACCGCTGGAGGCCGACGTGGCGCTGGCGTTGGGCACTTTCTGGCTGTCTGTGCCGGTGACACGCACCAGGCTTATCGGAATGCCCAGGCCATCGGCCGCGACCTGCGCCATCTTGGTGTTCAGCCCCTGCCCCATCTCGGTGCCGCCATGGTTCACGCTGACCGAGCCGTCCATGAAGATATTGACCAGCGCGCCGCCCTGGTTGAGCATGGTGGCGGTAAAGCTGATGCCGAACTTGAGCGGCACCAGAGCCAGCCCACGCTTGCGATACTTGCTGGTCGCATTAAATGCAGCGATGGCCTTGCGCCGCGTCCGGTAGCCGGACTCGGCTTCAACCTGATCCATCACCTTGTCGGCGACGAAATCTTCGATCAGCTGGTTATACGGCGTCGTCATGGTCGCCGGGTCGCCCGATACCGACGGATCCTGATACAGGTTGGCGCGGCGCACCTCCAGCGGATCCTTGCCCAGCTTGCGGGCGATCTCGTCAATCACTGTCTCGATGCCGAACATGCCCTGCGGGCCACCAAATCCGCGGAAGGCTGTCGCCGATTGCGTGTTGGTTTTGCAGCGATGGCTGACGATTTTCAGGTTGGGCAGGTAGTAGCAGTTGTCGATGTGCAGCACGGCGCGGTCATTGACCGGGCCTGAATAGTCGGTGCTGTAGCCGCAGCGTGACATCAGCGTCACATCCACGCCCAGAATGCGGCCTTGATCGTCAAAACCCGCCTCGTAGTCGATGCGGAAATTGTGCCGCTTGCCGGTGATCATCATGTCGTCGTCACGGTTGACGCGCAGCTTGACCGGCTTTTTCAGCTTGAATGCTGCCAGCGCAGCGCTCTGGCTGAAGATGCTGGCGTTGCCTTCCTTGCCGCCAAAGCCGCCACCCATGCGCCGGCAGATCACCTCGACATCATTCGTCGTGAGGTTGAGCGCTGCGGCCGCTTCACGCTGGTTGCCGTCCGGATGCTGGGTGGAAACGTACAACGTGAGCTGGTCGTCTTCGCGCGGAACCGCATAGGTGATCTGGCCTTCCAGGTAAAACTGCTCCTGCTGCCCGCACTCCGTGGTGCCCTTGATGCGATGAGGGGCTGCGGCGATGGATTCAGCCGGCGCGCCACGGGTAATGCCTTTGGCCGGCATGATGAAGCTCTGGGCCGCCATCGCCTCTTCAATCGTCAGGATTGCGGTCAACTCCTTGACCAGCACTTTGGCTTTCTGCGCTGCCTCCCGCGCATACAGCATCTCGCGGGCCACGACCACGGCCACCGGCTGGCCGAGGAACTCGACCTTGCCATCGGCCAGGAAAGGGTCGTCGTGAATGATGGGGCCGCAATTGTTCTCGCCGGGAATATCTTTTGCGGTGTACACCGCAACAACGCCGTGCTGGCGCAACAGCGCCTCGCGGTCAATGCCTTCGCCGATCAGTTCACAGTGGGCCACGGGCGAAAGCACCAGCGCTGCGTAAAGCGTACCGCGCAATTCGGGGATGTCGTCGGTGTAGGTCGCTTCGCCGGTGACGTGCAGACGGGCCGATTCATGCGCCAGTTCGCGGCCCTGCTCCGCAGCGGGCAGCAGGTCTTTCAGTGCGGTGGGAGCGTTCATTGCACAGCCTCCTTCACAGGCAGGGATTCTTCGACAAACTGCAGCACGAGGTTGCGGGCGACCAGTGCGCGATAGATCCAGGTGGCGCGCAGCCCGTCGCGGGCCGTGAAACTGGCGGCGATGGCCTGATCCAGTTGGGCGGCGCTGACCGCATCCGGGGCGCGGCCGTTGATCACGGCCTCCAGCGCCGGCGCGCGGCAGGGTGACGGCGCCAGGCCGTTGTAGGCCAGGCGCACGTCACTGAATTTCCCGTCTTTCAACTGGTAGTGCATCGCGCAGCAGGTTGCAGAAATATCCTGATCGAACCGCTTGCTGATCTTGTGCGCACGGAAAAACCCGCCCGCTTTCGGTTTGGGCAGGTGGATGGCTTCTATGAACTCGCCCGGTTGCAACACAGTTTTCTTCTGGCCGGTATAGAACTTTTCGAGCGAAACGGTGCGCGTGGCATCACCGCGCCGCAGCAGCAGCGTGGCGCCCAGCGCCAGCAGGCAGGGCATGGTGTCACCGATCGGCGAGCCGTTGGCGATGTTGCCGGCCAGTGTGGCGGTCGAGCGGATCGGTGGCGAGCCGAAGCGCCGCAGCACTTCCGCAAAATCCGGGTAGGCCTTTGCAACCAGCGCCTCGACCGCCGACAGCGAAACCTGGGCGCCGATACGCCACGTACCGCCGTTATCTTGGATCTGCCGCAATTCGGCCACGTTGCCCAGATAGACGATGTGATCGGGCCGGGAAAACTGCTTGTTGACCTGCAGGCCAATTTCGGTGCTGCCCGCCAACAGGGTCGCACCGGGGTGCTTTTTCAGGTAATCGGCCACTTCAGCCACGGTTGCCGGCGAGACGAACTCGTTGCCCTTGCGGGTGCGAACCACCGGCTGCACGACGATGTCGCCGTCCAGGCTGTAGGTGGGTTCGGTCGGGCGCCGGATCTCGTGCAGCAGCGCCAGGTCGGCCTGGTCGTCGATCTTCAGTTCCGCCGCCGGCGCCGCGCAGGCTTTCAGCGTGGCGTCGATAATGGGCTTGTAGCCGGTGCAGCGGCACAGGTTGCCGCTCAAGGCGTCGTTAACCTGGGAGCGCGTGGGCGCTTTGACGGTCTGAACCAGCCCGGTCAGGCTCATCACGATGCCGGGGGTGCAAAACCCGCACTGCGAACCGTGGCACGCAACCATCGCCTCCTGCACCGGGTGCAGGCTGCCGTCGGCCCGTCGCAGGCTCTCCACCGTCTTGACGGACTTGCCATCGAGAGTCGGCAACAACTGCAGGCAGCTGTTCACCGGCAGGTAGTCCACGCCGGTGCCGGCGGCGTTGAGTTCGCCGACCAGCACCACACAGGCGCCGCAGTCGCCTTCGGCGCAGCCTTCCTTGGTGCCGGTACGGTGCAACTGCTCGCGCAGGTAGTCCAGGACGGTTGTGGTGCGGCGTTCGCCCTGGGCTTCGACGATGACGCCGTCGAGCACAAAACGCACCGTGTTGGTGGCTTGGGTCATGGTGGGGGATGAGGCAGGAAACGGAGGCTTGAATTCTATTTGGATGCCTGTCTAATAGTTATACAAAAAACTATATACACAGTCTTTTGCACTGGAAGGGCGAACGGTTTCAGGAGCCGCGGTAGGTCGAATAGCTCCAGGGGCTGACCAGCAGGGGGACGTGGTAGTGCTGGTCGGTACGGGCGACGCCGAAGTCCAGGCTCACCCGGTTCAGGAAGTTCGGTTCCGGCAACTGCACCCCCCGGGCCCTGAAGTAGCCGGCCACATCGAACACCAGGCGGTAGGTGCCCACGCGCAGGCTGGCGTTGTCATACAGCGGGCCATCGGGGTTGCGCCCGTCGGCGTTCAGCGTGAATCGCTTGACCAGGTCGGCCTGCTCGCCGTGCGTCACGTACAGCGTGACGTCCATGCCGGCAGCCGGCGTGCCGTGCATCGTGTCCAGAACGTGTGTACTCAGTCCCATCATCACCTCTCAAAACAAAAAACCAGATCGGTCGACCAAAGTGTATACACTTTCTGCCGATCACACTATCATTGCCCCATGGAAACTTCGACCACGGCTTTCATCGTTGAAGCGCTGACGCGCGCCATCGTCGAGCATCGCCTGCAACCCGGCAGCAAACTGGCCGAGCAGAAGCTGGCCAGCCATTTTGGCGTTTCGCGCACGCTGATTCGCCAGGCGCTGTTCCAGCTTTCGCAGAACCGGCTGATCCGCATGGAGCCGGCGCGCGGCGCCTTTGTTGCCGCACCGTCGGTGGACGAGGCCCGCCAGGTGTTTGCGGTGCGCCGCATGCTGGAGGCCGGCATGACCAGCGCCTTCGTGCGCGAAGTGACACCGGCCAAGATCCGCGCGCTGAAGGACCATGTGAAGCAGGAAAAGCTCGCGGTGCAGCGTGAGGATGTGCCCGGCCGCACTGAACTGCTCGGCGACTTCCATGTGCGAATGGCCGAGCTGATGGGCAACGAAGTGCTGGCGCAGATGCTGGGCGAACTGATCTCGCGCTGTGCGCTGATCACGCTGATGTACCAGTCGCGCGCTGCAGCCGAGCATTCGAGCGACGAACACAGTGCCATCGTCGCTGCTCTGGCGCAACGCGACGAAGCGCTGGCCCTGCGGCTGATGAACGAACACCTCGATCACGTCGAAGCCAGCCTGACCTTTGACCGCAAGGTGCCGACCCACGACGTTGCGCTTGCGCTTGCCTCCCTGCCATGAACTACGACACCACCTTGCCCTATCCGCGCGACCTCATCGGCTACGGTCGCAATCCGCCCCATGCGCGCTGGCCCGGCGGCGCGCGCATCGCGCTGCAGTTCGTGCTGAACTACGAAGAAGGCGGTGAAAACGCGACGCTGCACGGCGATGCCGGCTCCGAGCAGTTCCTCTCCGAAATGGCCAGCCCGCCGAGCTACCCCGACCGGCACCTGAGCATGGAAGGCATCTACGAATACGGCTCAAGGGCCGGCGTCTGGCGGTTGCTGCGGGAGTTTGAACGGCGCAAGCTGCCGTTGACCGTTTTCGGCGTCAGCATGGCCTTGCAGCGTCACCCCGAACTGACAGCCGCATTCGTCGAACTGCAGCACGAGATTGCCTGCCACGGCTGGCGCTGGATCAACTACCAGACGGTTGACGAAGCCACCGAACGCGAACACATGCGCCGGGGCATGGAAATCATCGAGCAACTCACCGGCGAGCGCCCGCTGGGCTGGTACACCGGGCGCGACAGCCCCAACACCCGCCGCCTGGTAGCCGACTTCGGCGGCTTCGAATACGACAGCGACTACTACGGCGACGATCTGCCCCTTTGGATGAAAGTGCGCAAGACCGATGGCAGCGTCGTGCCTCAGCTGGTGGTGCCCTACACGCTGGACACCAACGACATGCGCTTCGGCCTTCCGCAAGGCTTTTCGCAGGGCGAAGACTTCTTCACCTATCTGCGAGACAGCTTTGACGTGCTGTACGCCGAAGGCGACCCCGATGGACTGGATCACCCCCGGATGCTGAGCATCGGCATGCATTGCCGCCTGCTCGGTCGACCGGGGCGGATGGCGGCCTTGCAGCGGTTTCTGGACCATGTGCAATCGCACGAACACGTCTGGATCTGCCGCCGCATCGAAATCGCGCGACACTGGAAACAGGTCCACCCCTTCAAGGAATGAACATGCACCTGACCCTGGACCGACTCAACGCCGCCTCGCCGGCCGAAGCCGCGCAGATGCTTGACGGCCTTTACGAACACTCGCCCTGGATCGCGCAGGCCGCGCTGGCCCATCGCCCGTTCCGCACGCTGGCACAGCTGAAACATGCGATGGCCCGTGTGGTCGCGCAGGCTGACGAAAGCGCCCAGCTGGCACTGATCCGCGCCCACCCGGAGCTGGCCGGCAAAGCCATGGTCAGCAACACGCTCACCGCCGAATCGACCAATGAACAAAACAAGGCCGGGCTGACGCAATGCACACCCGAAGAGTTTGCCCGCATCCAGCAGCTCAACGCCGACTACAACGCCCGGTTCGGCTTCCCATTCATTCTGGCGGTGCGCGGGCCCCGGGGGACCGGACTGGCGAAGAAGGAGATCATCGACACCTTTGCCCGCCGACTGGCCAACCACCCGGACTTCGAACGGGCCGAGTGCCTGCGCAACATTCACCGCATCGCCGAAATCCGGCTGAACGACAAGTTTGGCGTGGAGCCGGTGCTGGGCAACCGGGTCTGGGACTGGCAGGAAAAGCTGGCCGAGCACACCGACCCCGGCTATGCCGAGAGGGGCCAGCTCACGGTTACCTACCTCACCGACGCCCACCGCGCCTGCGCCCAGCGCATTTCACACTGGATGCGCGATTGCGGTTTTGACGAGGTCGAAATCGACGCCGTGGGCAACGTGGTCGGTCGCTACAAGGCCGCGACGCCCGATGCCAGGACGCTGATGACCGGCAGCCACTACGACACGGTTCGCAACGGCGGCAAGTACGACGGACGCCTGGGCATCTTCACGCCGATGGCCTGCGTCAGCGAACTTTCGCGCCAGCGCAGGCGCCTGCCTTTTCATTTTGAAGTGGTGGCTTTTGCCGAAGAGGAGGGCCAGCGCTACAAGGCCACCTTCCTCGGCTCGGGTGCCCTGCTGGGTGATTTCAAGCCCCAGTGGCTCGACCAGCAGGACGCCGACGGCATCACGATGCGCGAAGCCATGAAGGCCGCCGGCCTGTGCATCGACGACATCCCCAAGTTGCGGCGCAACCCCACCGATTACCTCGGCTTTGTCGAGGTCCATATCGAGCAAGGTCCGGTGCTGAACGAGCTTGACCTGCCGCTGGGCATCGTGACTTCGATCAACGGCGGCGTGCGTTTCCAGTGCGAAGTGACCGGCATGGCCAGCCACGCCGGCACTACACCGATGAACCGCCGGCGCGATGCCGCCGTGGCGGTGGCCGAACTCGCGCTGTACATCGAAAAGCGAGCCGCGCAGGACGGCGACTCGGTGGGCACCATCGGCATGCTGAACGTGCCGGGTGGTTCGATCAATGTCGTGCCGGGCCGCTGCCTGTTCTCGCTGGACCTTCGCGCACCCAACGACCCGCAGCGCGACGAACTGGAAGCCGACGTGCTGGCCGAACTGACCGCCATCTGCGCGCGCCGGGCCTTGAGTCACAGTGTGGAAGAGACCATGCGCGCTGCTGCCGCGCCCAGCGCGCCCGAGTGGCAGCAACGTTGGGAACGAGCAGTGGACGCACAAGGCGTGCCCTTGTACCGCATGCCCAGTGGCGCCGGCCATGACGCGATGAAACTGCACGAAATCATGCCGCAGGCCATGCTGTTCGTGCGCGGCCTCAATGCAGGCATCAGTCACAACCCGCTGGAAAGCACCACGGCAGACGACATGCAACTGGCAGTCGACGCCTTCTCCCACCTGCTGGACCAACTCGACACGGAGATTTCGAATTCATGAACACCTACGAACAGCTCGACGCATGGGTCGACGCCCACTTTGACGAACAGGTCCGCTTTCTGCAGGAACTGATCCGCGTCCCTACCGACACCCCGCCCGGCAACAACGCCCCGCACGCCGAGCGTGCCGCCCAGTTGCTGCTGGAGTTGGGCCTGCCCGTGGAAAAGCACCCGGTTCCCGAGGCAGAAGTTCGCGCCGCTGGGCTGGAGAGCATCACCAACCTGCTGGTTCGCCGGCACTACGGCACGGGCCGCACCGTGCTGCTCAATGCCCACGGCGACGTGGTGCCGCCCGGCGAAGGCTGGACCCACGACCCTTACGGCGGCGAGATCGAAGACGGCAGGATCTACGGCCGAGCGGCTGCCGTCAGCAAGTGCGATTTTTCCACCTATGCTTTTGCACTGAAGGCGCTGGAGGCCGTCGCCCAGCCCGCTGCCGGCAACATCGAATTGCTGTTCACCTATGACGAAGAATTCGGCGGCGAGCTGGGCCCGGGCTGCCTGCTGCGCCACAAGGTGATCGCACCGGACCTGATGATCGCCGCTGGTTTCAGCTACCAGGTGGTCACCGCGCACAACGGCTGCCTGCAGATGGAGGTGACCGTGCAAGGCAAGATGGCCCACGCCGCCATTCCGGACTCGGGCGTGGATGCGCTGCAGGCGGCAGTGAAGATCCTGAACGCCCTCTATGCCCAGAACACCTTGTACAAATCGGTGCGCTCGCAGGTCGAAGGCATCACGCACCCCTATCTGAACGTCGGCATGATCGACGGCGGTACCAATACCAACGTCATTCCCGGTCGCGTCACGTTCAAGCTCGACCGGCGCATGATCCCTGAAGAAAACCCCGCTGAAGTGGAAGCCACCTTGCGCCGCATCATCGACGACGCAGCCGCGCAATGCGCCGGCGTCACCGTCGACATCAAGCGCATGTTGCTGGCCAATGCGATGAAGCCGCTTCCGGGCAACCAGCCCTTGGTAACGGCCATCCAGCGCCATGGCGAGCAAGTGTTCGGCGAACCGATTCCGGCACTGGGCACCCCGCTGTACACCGATGTTCGGCTGTTCTGCGAGGCCGGCATTCCCGGCGTGATCTACGGCGCAGGTCCGCGTACCGTGCTGGAAAGCCACGCCAAGCGCGCGGACGAGCGCCTGGAACTGGAAGACCTGCGTCGCGCCACCAAAGTCATCGCACGAACGCTGCACGACCTGATGAGCTGACACAGGGGCGCGAGCAGCTGCGACCAGCCTGACAAGCCAGAACCAAGGCCGCCGGGGGCAATGCAATGCCCGGTGGCCTTTCTTTTTGCGCCGATTGATCCACTACCCCTCTTCCGGTCAAAAGAGCTTCAACCGCGGTGACACGGATTCCACGGGTCAACCTGTATACGAAATACTTTCGTATGTGTATACACTTTTGTACATCTTACTGAAGACAAAGGAAAGTGCCATGACTGAAACTGTTCATCCGGTGGACGAACGACTGCCCGCAGGCAAACTGGCCGCACTGGGTTTCCAGCACGTGCTGGTGATGTATGCGGGCGCGGTAGCGGTGCCACTGATCGTCGGACGCGCGCTCAAGCTCAGCCCGGATCAGGTGGCGATGCTGATATCGGCCGATCTGTTCTGCTGCGGGCTGGTCACACTGATCCAGTCGCTCGGCGCCACGCAGTGGTTCGGCATCAAGTTGCCGGTGATGATGGGCGTGACCTTTGCGTCGGTGGCGCCGATGGTGGCCATGGCCAACAGCAACCCCGGTGTGGCAGGCGCCGGGCTGATATTCGGCTCGATCATCGGCGCCGGCGTCATATCGATCCTGATCGCCCCGGTCGTCAGCCGCATGCTTCGCTACTTCCCGCCTGTCGTCACCGGCACCATCATCGCCGTGATCGGCATCAGCCTGATGCGCATCGGCATCAATTGGATCTTCGGCAACCCGTTCGGCCCCACAGCGCCCAGCGTCGTGAACCCGGATCACGCCAAATGGCTGGCCGACGTGGGCGCGCTGGCCAATGCGACCGTCACACCAGCCGCTCCGGCGGCAGCCGCCTCGGCACCGGTCGCCGCCGCATCTGCGCCCGCCATCGTGCCGGCCATCCCGAAAGGACTGGCGCTGGTGGGCAGCGTGCCCAACCCGAAATATGCGCCGCTGTCGCACATCGGCATCGCCGCGCTGGTGCTCGCGTCCATCCTGCTGATCGCCAAGTACGCCCGCGGCTTCGTCGCCAACATCTCGGTGCTGCTGGGCATCATCGTCGGCGGCGTGGTCGCGACGATGGCCGGCTTGATGAGCTTTGAAAAGGTCGGCAAGGCGGCCTGGTTCGATGTTGTCCTGCCGTTCGAGATTGCGGCGCCGGCGTTCGACCCCATCCTGATCCTGACGATGTCGCTGGTGATGATCGTCGTGATGATCGAGTCGACCGGCATGTTCCTGGCGCTGGGTGACATGACCGGCAAGAAGGTCGACCAGAAGATGCTGACGGCCGGCTTGCGCACCGACGGCCTGGGCACGCTGATCGGCGGCATCTTCAACACCTTCCCCTACACGAGCTTTTCGCAGAACGTCGGTCTGGTCGGCGTGACTGGCGTGCGCAGCCGCTTCGTCTGCGTGGCTGGCGGCGTCATCCTGATCGTGCTGGGCCTGCTGCCCAAGATGGCGGCGCTGGTCGAGTCGCTGCCCACCTTTGTGCTCGGCGGCGCCGGCCTGGTGATGTTCGGCATGGTCGCCGCCACCGGCATCCGCATCCTGTCGAATGTGGACTACAAGACCAACCGCAACAACCTGTTCATCGTCGCCATCTCGATCGGCATCGGCATGATTCCGCTGATCGCGCCCAACTTCAAGCAATGGATGCCGCACAGCATTCACCCGCTGATCGAATCGGGCATCCTGCTTGCCTCGATCACCGCCGTGGCGCTGAACATCTACTTCAACGGCGCAGATGGCGACACCAGCGACGCCGTCGCAGCGGCCAGGCAGGCCGACGCCCACTGAGCAAGCGCTGACGGAGCCTGCGGGACATCCCGGAAAGGGACTGTCCCGCGTTGCCGTTACAGTTGGTGCTGAACCCTGGCTGCCCCGGCGGCCTTATCGAGGAGACACCATGAGCACCCCCCTTTCCCCTGCCGAAATGGCCCTGCGCGACGCTGCCCGCGACTACCACCGACTGCCGGTACGCGGCAAGATCTCCGTCAACGCCACCAAGCCGCTGTCCAACCAGCGCGACCTGTCGCTGGCCTACTCGCCCGGCGTCGCCTATCCCTGCCTGGACATCCAGGCCGACCCGTCGCTGGCGCATGAATACACCAGCCGTGGCAATCTGGTGGGCGTCATCACCAACGGAACCGCGGTGCTGGGCCTGGGCGACATCGGGCCGCTGGCTGGCAAGCCGGTGATGGAAGGCAAGGGCTGCCTGTTCAAGAAGTTCGCCGGCATCGACGTGTTTGACATCGAGCTGGCCGAAAACGACCCGGACAAGCTGGTCGAAATCATCGCCGCCATGGAACCCACGCTGGGCGGCGTCAATCTGGAAGACATCAAGGCGCCCGAGTGCTTCTACATCGAGAAAAAGCTGCGCGAGCGCATGAACATCCCGGTTTTCCATGACGACCAGCATGGCACGGCCATCATCTCGTCGGCGGCACTGCTCAACGGCCTGGAACTGGTCGGCAAGAAGATCGGGGAGGTCAAGATCGCTGTCTCCGGCGCCGGTGCGGCGGCCATTGCCTGCCTGGACGTGATGGTCGGCCTGGGCGCCCTGCCCCAAAACATCTACGCGGTCGACTCCAAAGGCGTGATCTACAACGGACGGCCCGGCGGCTTTGACGAGTCGAAGGCCCGTTACGCCCAGGACACCGAAGCGCGCACGCTGGCCGACGTGGTCAACGGCGCCGATGTCTTTCTCGGCTGCTCGGCCCCCGGCGTGCTGACGCAGGAAATGGTCAAGACCATGGCGCCCAGCCCCATCATCCTCGCGCTGGCCAACCCCGAACCCGAGATCCGGCCCGAACTGGCAATGGCGGTGCGGCCCGATTGCATCATGGCCACCGGCCGTTCGGACTACCCGAACCAGGTCAACAACGTATTGTGCTTCCCGTACATCTTCCGGGGCGCGCTGGACTGCGGCGCGACCAAGATCACCGAGGAAATGAAGCTGGCCTGCGTGCGCGAGATTGCCGAACTGGCCAAGGCGGACATCAGCGAGGAAGTGGCCAACGCCTATGCCGGGCAGGATCTGTCATTCGGCCGCGACTACATCATTCCCAAGCCGTTCGATTCGCGGCTGATCATGCGCATCGCGCCGGCCGTGGCCCGGGCGGCCGAGGCATCGGGCGTTGCCACCCGCCCGATCACCGACATGGCAGCCTACCGACAAACCCTGTCGCGCTTTGTCTACGCCACCGGCATGCTGATGACACCGGTTTTTGCAGCTGCCCGCAACGCACCGACGGAGACCAAACGCGTCGCCTACGCCGAGGGCGAAGACGAGCGCGTGCTGCGCGCGGCCCAGGTGGTCATCGACGAAGGCCTGGCCCGCCCGATCCTGATCGGCCGGCCCGCGGTGATCGAGGCTCGCATTGAAAAAGCCGGACTGCGCCTGAAGCTGGGCAAGGACGTGGAATGCGTGAACCCCGAGGACGACCCCCGCTTTCGGCAGTACTGGGAGACCTACCACAAGCTGATGGGCCGGCGCGGCGTCAGCCCCGAGACCGCAAAGGCTGCGGTGCGTCGCTCGAACACCACCATCGGCTCGCTGATGCTCAAGCTGGGTGACGCCGACGCCATGCTTTGTGGCCTGCACGGTCGCTTCGACGTGCACCTGGAGCACGTCCGCGACATCATCGGCCTCAAACGCAGCGCCCCCGGTTTTGCGACGCTCAATGCGCTGATGCTGGAAAAACACACGCTTTTCATCGCCGACACCTTTGTCAACGAGGACCCGAGCGCCGAGTTGCTGGCCAGCATCGCGGTGATGGCTGCCGAAGAGGTGCAGCGGTTCGGCCTGCCACCCAAGGTGGCCTTTCTGTCGCACTCGAACTACGGCTCCTCGCGGCGCGCGTCGGCCAACAAGATGCGCCTCGCGCGTGACCTGTTTGCCGCCATGGCGCCAGACATCGAATGTGACGGCGAGATGCACGGCGACGCCGCGCTGTCGGAAACCATCCGCCATGCTTCGCTGATGGAATCGACGCTGCTCGGCGAAGCCAACATCCTGATCTGCCCCAACCTGGACGCGGCCAACATCCTGTTCAACGTGCTCAAGGTCACCGGCGGGCACGGCGTGACCGTGGGGCCGATGCTGCTTGGCGCGGCCGCTACGACCCATGTGCTGACGCCCTCGGCCACCGTGCGCCGGGTGGTCAACATGACGGCGCTGGCCGTCGCAGACACCAACGCGCTGCGCTGATCGCATCCCCGGCGTCCTGCTGCACACGCCGGCGGCGGGACACCAGGTTTCAGCAGTCGGGCACGACCCGCAGCCAGTCACCGATGGCCGCCTCGTAACCGCGCGCCAGTTGCAGGAGCGCGAAGTCGCCCTGCGGCTTGCCGATCAGTTGCAGGCCCATCGGCAGCCCGTCAGCATTGAACCCCGTCGGCACGCTGATGGCGGGCAGTCCGGCAAGCGTGGGCAGGATCACCACCTCCATCCATCGGTGATAGGTGTCCATGGCCCGCCCTGCGATTTCGGTCGGCCAGCGCAGGTCCCGATCAAACGGCCACACCTGGGCTGACGGCAAGGCCAGCACATCGAAGGTTTCGAAAAGCGCGAGCAACTGTTGCAGCAACAGCGTGCGGGTGCCGCTGGCGGCCAGCAGCTCAGGGCCGGTCAGCGCTGCGCCCTGATCGTGCTCCCAAAGAGCCTCGGGCTTGATTTTTTCACGGTTTGCGCCTTGCGTGAGGTAAGGGGCGATACGTGATGCCACCAGCGCGCGGCGCCAGACCAGCCAGCAGTCCCACACTTTCTCGGGCGCCATCGGCAGTTTGGCCTGGTCCACGTCACAACCGATATCGCGCAGCCGCTCCAGACCCTGCTGGCAGGCGTCAAGCACCCCCGCCTCCATCGGCAGGTGACCGTTCAGGTCACCAAGCCAGCCGACACGCCGGCCGGTCAGGTCGGTTTGCAAGTCTGCCAGGAAGGCGCTGCCATCGCCGACGATCGACAGCGGACAGCGCGCGTCCCATCCGGCCTGCACCGCGAGCAGTCGCGCGACGTCGTCCACGCTGCGCCCCATCGGCCCCTCGGTGCCGAGCTGGCTGATCCAGACATCCTGAACCGGCCACATCGGCACCCGGCCCTGGCTCGGGCGAAGCCCGAAGATGTTGTTCCAGCCGGCCGGGTTGCGAAGGCTGCCCATGAAGTCCGAACCATCGGCGACGGCGAGCATGCGGGTAGCCAGCGCCACGGCCGCACCACCTGAACTGCCACCAGCCGACCGGGTCGGATCGTAGGCGTTGCCGGTGGCACCGAACACCGTGTTGAAGGTGTGCGAACCCAGGCCGAACTCGGGCACGTTGGTCTTGCCGATGACGATGCAGCCCGCCGCCTTCATGCGCTTCGCCAGCAGGCCGTCTTCCTTCGGAATGAAGCGGGTCAGCAACGGACTGCCGGAGGTGCACGGCAGCCCCGCGACGGGTGCGATGTCCTTGATCGCCTGCGGCATGCCATGCAGCCAGCCCTTGGATTCGCCCCTCGCCAGCAACGCATCGTGTGTGTCGGCCTGAGACAGCAGCGCTTCGGGGTCGACCCGGCTGACGATGGCGCCATAGTTCGGGTTGAGCGCGTCGATTCGCGCCAGCGTCGCCTCCATCACCTCCCAGCACGAAACGTCCCGCGCATGGATGGCTGCGGACAAGCAACCGGCGGTCCAGGAGGTGATGGCGGCATCGTTTTTGATGTCATTCATGGGGAAAACTTCCTGTTTTGGTGCCAAACAACGGGATAACCCCGTCGCCTGCGTCGGCCACCGGGCTGGGGTTTTCGCGCAAAATGCTGGGTCGACCGCAGCGGACCGACCTGCGCTCGGGCACACAAATTGCTTATGCGATTGGGTTCACTTTTCCATTCAGGAGCTTACATGTCAAAAAGAAATTTCCTCAAGACCGCAGCGGCCCTCACGGTTGCCATGGCATTCGGCAGCGCGCAGGCGCAGACCACGCCGATCAAGTTCCAGCTGGACTGGCGCTTTGAAGGGCCGTCGGCGCTGTTCCTGCTGCCCCAGGCCAAGGGTTATTTCAAGGAGGCCAAGCTTGACGTCGCCATCGATGCCGGTAACGGTTCCGGCGCCACGGTCACGCGCGTTGCCTCCGGCGCCTATGACATGGGTTTTGCAGACCTGGCGGCGCTGATGGAGTTCAACGCCAACAACCCCGATGCACCCAACAAGCCGGTCGCCGTGATGATGGTCTACAACGTGACGCCGGCCTCGGTGATGGCGCTGAAAAAATCCGGCATCAAGGCGCCCGCCGACCTGAACGGCAAGAAAATGGGCGCACCGGTGTTCGATGCTGGCCGTCGCGCTTTCCCGATTTTTGCCAAGGCGAACAACGTGACCGGCGTGCAATGGACCTCGATGGACCCGCCACTGCGCGAAACCATGCTGGTGCGCGGTGACGTCGACGCCATTACCGGCTTCACCTTCACTTCGCTGCTGAATCTGGAAGCGCGCGGCGTCAAGGCCGAAGACGTGACCGTACTGGCTTACCCCGATTACGGTGTCAAGCTCTATGGCAACGTCATCATCGTTTCGCCCAAGTTCCTGAAGGAAAACCCGGCTGCCGTGAAAGCCTTCCTGGTCGCCTTCACCAAAGGCGCGAAAGACGTGATCGCCGACCCGGCAAAAGCCGTCACCTACGTGAAAGAGCGTGACGGCATTGTCAACACCGAGCTCGAAACTCGCCGTCTGAAGCTGGCCATCGACACCGTGATCAACACCCCCAGCGCCCGCGCTGAAGGCTTCGGTCAAGTCGAGGCCCCGCGACTGTCGCTGATGGCCTCGCAGGTGTCGGATGCCTTCAACACCAAGTCTCGCGTCGATCCGGCAGCGGTCTGGACCAGTGCCTACCTGCCCTCAAAGGCCGAACTGAACATCCTGCCGAAGAAGTGACATGAGTGACTCCGCAACCCGTCATTTTGTTGACTTCTCCGACGTCTGGCTGGCCTACAACGAGGAACTGCTCAAGGCCAACCAGTTCGC
>JACSRS010000182.1 GCA_014879655.1 Burkholderiaceae bacterium | reverse complement strand
CCGATGCGCCCGCCCATCAGCCCCACCAGGCCACGGCAGATCGCCAGGCCCAGACCCGATCCGCCGTACTGGCGGGTCGGTGAAAAATCGACCTGGGTGAAGGCCTCGAAAAGGCTCTCGACGCGCTCGGGCGCAATGCCGATGCCGCTGTCGATCACCCTGAACTCCAGCACGACTGGTCCGTCCGGCAACGGCTGCGGCAGGCGGCTCACATGGACGGCAACCTCCCCTCTGGCTGTGAATTTGACGGCATTCTGCAGAAGATGAATGAGAACCTGACGCAGCCGGGGGGCATCGATCATCACCAGCGCAGGAAAGTCATCCACGCCAGCGTCGGGGATGTCGACCAGCAGGTCCAGCCCCTTCTCCCGGGCCTGCGGTGCCACGATGTCGCAGGCTTCCTCGATCACGGTGCGCAGGTGAGTCGCCGCGGGCTCCAGCACCAGTTGCCCCGATTCGAGCTGAGAATAGTCCAGGATGTCATGGATCACGTGGAGCAGTTGCTCGCTGGACAGTCGCAGCGTCTGCACGTAGTCGCGCTGTTCAGTGTCGAGCGGTGTTTCGGCCAGCAAGGTGCTCATTCCGACAACGCCGTTGAGCGGGGTGCGGATTTCATGGCTCAGGATCGACAGAAAGCTCGCCTTGGCCCGCGTGGCAGACGCCGCTTCGACGCGCTTTTGCGACAGTTCAAGCGTGCGCTGGTCCAGGCACTGCAGCAAGGACTCGTTGGCTTCCTGCAAGGCAGCCACATCGGTCAGCAACTGGTCAAGCGTGCGTCGCGCCTGCCAGGCGCCATCCACCAGATCGCTTCCGAGCCGGTCCAGTTCCAGCAGCGGCGACGCGGGAATGACCGGCACAGCCGACGCGGTACCGAAGTCGCGCGCCAGCGCCGACAACCGGCCCAGCCTGGCCACCAGCCGCTGGGACAACAGCCAGGCCACCGCACCGGCCAACAGGGCAAAACCGAAAAGGAAGGCCAGGGCGGCGTCCCGGGCATTGCGGATGGCGCCGACAAAGTCGTCTGCCGGCGCGGCCACCACCAGCGTCCAGCGCAGTCCGAGCGCCTCGCCGTAGGGCCTCTGAACCATCCAGACCGGCCCGATTGCCGATGGCGCGACGTACAGACGCCCGTCTCGCGTCGCCTGCAGGGGCCGCTGCCCTTCCCACAGGTTGCTCAATGCCAGGAAGCTCGCGCGCACCACGGCGTCGCCACTGTCGCGCGGGCTTCGCCGCGACGGGCCTTGCAGTTCGTCGCGAATCAGCGCGTCATCGACTGAACTGGCCACCAGCACACCTTGTTCGTCGACGACGTAGCTGATCCCGCGCGCGCCAATCCGCGAGCCGCGCACTTCGTCGACGAGGCCGGCCAGATCCAGATCGACGCCGACGACGGCGGTGGTCACGCCCTGTCCGTCATGTACGGGCTGCGAGAGGCTGAGGTACAGCCCTTGCGCATGCTCGCCCGGCCGCAGACCGGAAAAAATCCGGGAGCGGGCCTCGACCGCGCGGGTGTACCAGGGCTGGGTGCGAGGATCGGGACCGCGGGCACCTGTCGCCAGCGGCTGGCTGCGGTCGCCAGGCCGCACCGCCAGAAAGTCGGCACGGCTGTCGGATTCAGCGTTGCTCATGATGAGGCGTGCGTTGCCACCCTGCGACTGCAGGCCGACAAAATCGCCACGCCAGCCGGCGAACCAGACGGCCGAAATGTCCTTCGACTGCCGGATCAAGGCCATCGCCATGGTTTCAAAAACCAGCGGGGTCTGTTGCCAGATCCGGACCTGCTCGGTGGCGGAGCCCGGCGCGCCGCCGGCCAGCAGGCCGTTGAGCACCTCGTGCGACAGGCGAAGGTGGGCATCGGCGGCAAGCAACACGCGGTCGGCTTCAAGGCTCAACTGGTTTTCAGCTGCCGATTCCACGTTATCGATGCTGACGGGAACCACCAGCCAGACCACCAGCGCCGCCGGCAGCAGCGTCAACCCGATCACGGCCAGAATCACCAGCCATCGCAGTGAAATCCTCCGCACGGCAGGGTCCTGCTGCTCAGGCCACGGCCAGAGAAAGCAGTTCGACCGCATCGACCGGCACACTGCGGCCCGGCAGCTGCATCCGGGCTCGCCGCCCGACCTGCGCCGCCGGCGCCACCGCATGGGCCACCACTGCGCTCGCCCCGACAATCCAGCCCTGCTTGTGGATCTGCTCGCGCAGCAGCATGGTCGTGGTCACCGCGTCGCCCACCGGCAGGATCTGCGCGTGCGCGTCGTGAAGGGGGTCCTGCAAGCGCGTCAGGGTCACCGGGCCATGATGCAAGGCCGCGCTGATGTCGAAACGCGGCAGCTTGCGCTCGGGATACAGCTGATCCAGATGCTGGCGAATGCCGCGCGCGGAATCGGCCAGCCCCAGGGCGGCCCGTGCCGCGCGCAAGCCGTGCCGGACCGACTGCGTGTCGCTCCCCTCGCCGAACACGGCCAGCAGCCCTTCACCGATGAATTGCATGTGTGCGGCACCGAACAGGTACACCGTGTCGCCGGCGCTGCCGTAAAAGCGTTTGACCAGGCCGGCCAGCTCGGCGCTGCTGAGACGCTCGGACAAAGCCGCATAGCCCGGTATGTCGACGAACAGGACCGTCGCGTCGGCAAAGCGCTGGTCGTCTTCCTGGCCTTCGCCGACGGGCCAGCGCGAGGCGAGCTCTTTGGCCAGCCGCTGTTCGTACAGCTGGGCCAGCCGCTGTGTTTGCGTATCGATCGCCGAGCGCACGGCGGTATCGATCACCTGATGTTGCAGCTGCGAGTGCAGTTCGCGCTTCCTCAGCTGTGCGCCGACAGCATCGCGCAACTCTGCGGAGCGGAACGGCTTGGTGATGTAGTCGTCGGCACCGGCAGTCATGCCGATCCGCATATGCGCCCGCTCCTGCAGGGACGTGAGCAGAATCACCGGAATGGCCACCAGCGACGCGTCTCTGCGCAGGCTCGCCAGCATCTGCAGGCCGTCCATGCCGGGCATGCGGATGTCGCTGATCACAAGGTCCGGTCGATGCTGGCGGACGAGTTCAAGGCCGGAACGCCCGTCTTCAGTGGCAAGAACCTCGTGGCCGTCGCGCTTGAGCACGGACGTGATCAGCATGCGGGTGCCGCCATCGTCTTCCATCACCACGATCAGTGCCATGTTCTTTTTCTCTCCAGTGTTACCGGGGGTTGACCGAAACCTGAACGGAAGCCTTCCGCCGGCTATCGCGCTACTTCATGGCCGCGGAGCTACAGCGATCGGATGTGCGCCAGCACGTCCCGACGCAAGCCATCATCAAGCGCCATCTGCAGATGCCCGAGACCGGCCGCCAGGCGATTGTCCGCGCCGGACAGGGTTGCGGTGGAGGCTGGAAACACGATATTGTCGCAGTTGCTGTACCAGCAGACGAAAAGTCGTGCGAGGTCAGGCCGGGCGACCTGCGGCGGCAACCGGCGGATCCAGTCGCTGCCCAGGCGCATCTGGCGACCGTTCAACACCGGGCTGATTCGCCCCAGCCAGGTACCACGGTGCGGCGTTCCCAGCGTAATCACCTGATGCACCCGCGTCGGCGCCTCGCTCGCCATGGCACGGAGACACGCACGCGCAGCCAGGCCACCCATGCTGTGGCAGACCAGCACGGGCGCGAGCCCGGTGATGAGGGTCATCTGACGGACCGCGTCATCCACTTGCTGCGCGTAGCCGTCGATCGAACCAAATACCGGTTCCAGATTCAGGGCCACGAAGGGGCGGCCCTCGGCCGTGAGGTCACGCATCCAGCGCGTCCACAGCCCCCGATTGCAAACGAAACCGTGCAGAAGAACCACGCCTCGCAATTCAGGGTGGGCCGGCGTCTGGTTGTCGGCGATCCTGCGTACGCGAAAGGCTTGCCACCAGCCAAAGACGATCAGTGCGGATGAAAGTTCTTGCGCGAAGGCTTTCAGCCAGATGCCGGCGCCGGCGCGCGGCGCCGGGTCTCGGCGGTTGATCCACCATGCCAGCAGGAATCCCGGCGTCAGCATGCCGAGGCTCAGCGCAAGCGCCAATCCAATCAGCAGGACTACCAATTGAAGGGACAACACTCCCCCAAGGCCGCCGGCCCCGCCGATCCAAAGGGCCAGGATGGCCAGGCCGATTGGGAAAAGTCTCAAGAAGCGTGCAAGCACGATGAAAACTCCCGACAGATGGCGGCCACGCCGCCTACACGCTCCAGGCGTGCAGCGGCGACTGACCACGGTCACAGTCCCCGCGGTGGCGCAGATGGCAGGCAGCCCTGCGCCGACCCGACTCACCGTCAACCTGGCGGATTCTTCGAGATGCGGCATCTCTCGGTAGACTTGCCGCCCATGGACAATGCTGAGATTATCCGTGAGGCGGTTTCCCAGGTCAGCGACTTGCGCGCGCAACAGGCAGCAAATCCGCCGTTGAAGGCGGCCGTGCAGGCAGTCAAGTCTTTTCAGTCGCGTCGGTTTGCTGGCACCTACGCCGACCTGCTCGCCGGCGGGAGTTTTCAGGCGGCGGCTCGTTTCTTTCTGGACGAGTTGTACTGTGACAAGGACTTCACCGAGCGCGACAGTCAGTTCGGACGGATCGCAGGTGCGCTGCAGGCGGTTTTCCCCCAGCAGGTGGTTGGCACGGCGGTTTCGCTGGCGCAGTTACATGCCAGGACGGAAGAACTTGATCATGCGATGGCGGACCACTGGTGCAGCCATGCATCCGCCAGCTCTGCGACCCTGTCCGAAGCTGCGCGGTACCGGCTCGCCTGGCAGGCGGTCGGACAACGTGATCAGCGCGAAGGTCAGTTGACAGCGGTTCAGGATCTGGGCAGGGAGTTGGCACGCCTGACACGCTTGCCCGGCCTTCGGATGATGCTGAAGATGATGCGCAGGCCGGCGCAACTGGCTGGTTTGGCGTCGCTGCAGGCCTTTCTGGAATCGGGTTTTGACACATTTGCCGAGATGTCGAAGCGGCAGAAAGCATCCGAGGTCTTTCTGGCTATCGTCGCCGAGCGCGAGACCGCCCTGCTGGCCCTGTTGTTTGACGGCGATCCTGTCGCCTGCGAGACGCAATTGACCAGAACATTGGGGCTTGCCCGGTAGATCGAAAACCGCCACGCTCGACACAATCGCGCAAAGGAGTTTTCATGGACAAGTTCTGGCTCAAGAGCTACCCCGAGGGGGTCCCGCACGACATCGATCTGTCGCAGTACCGCTCTCTCAATCAATTGATCGAGGAGTCGTTCCGAAAGAACGCTTCACGCCCGTTTTCGGTCTGCATGGACCACTGGATGAGTTACCGGGAACTGGACGAACTCTCAGCAGCGCTGGGCGCCTGGCTGCAAGGCCAGGGGCTTGAAGCGGGCGCCCGGATAGCGATCATGTTGCCCAATGTGCCCCAGTTTCCCGTCACGATGGCGGCCATCTTGCGCGCCGGCTACACCTGCGTCAATGTCAACCCGCTATACACAGCCCGTGAACTTGAACACCAGCTGCGGGACTCCGGTGCCGAGGTGATCGTGATACTGGAAAACTTCGCATCCACATTGGAAGCGGTCATTGAAAAGACCCCGGTGCGAAAAGTGATCGTGGCGTCGATGGGTGACCTGCTGGGATTCTGGTATGGGCAATGGATCACATTCGCGGTTCGGCACCTTGCCAAGATGGTTCCGGCGTACAAGCTGCCGCTTACCGATGGCCGCAGTGTGACAACTTTCAACCGCGCGATAGCCGAAGGAACGCGGATGCGACTGCAGCCCGCAGCGGCCTCCATGGATTCGATCGCGTTTCTCCAGTACACAGGTGGCACGACCGGACTGTCGAAGGGCGCCGTGCTGACACACCGCAATGTGGTGGCTGCCATCTTGCAGGCGGAAGCCTGGTTCACCCCTGCGCTCAAACGAATGGGCGATATCCGACAGACCAACAGCATCGCGGCGTTGCCGCTCTATCACATCTTCGCGCTGACCCTTTGCCTGCTCGGCATACGCTGGGGTTCACACCTGACGCTCATCCCCAACCCAAGGGACTTCGGCAAATTCGTCGAAGTTCTGAAGAAGCGCCCCTTCCACATGCTGCCCGGCGTCAACACCTTGTTCAACGCCTTGCTGAATCACCCACAGTTCAAGAGCGTGGATTTTTCGCACCTTTGTGTCTCCCAGGCCGGAGGCATGGCGGCGTCGCAAGGAACTGCGATGCGTTGGCTGGAAGTGACCGGGTGTCCGATGATCGAAGGCTGGGGAATGAGTGAAACCTGCGCCATCGGCACGAACAATCCGGCGGACAACGAGGAATTCACCGGATCGATCGGCTTGCCGTTGCCAGGAATCGACCTTGCGATCAAGGACGATGACGGAAACAGCCTCGCTCCTGGCGCAGCCGGCGAGATCTGCATCAAGGGCCCGAACATCATGGAAGGCTACTATGGACAGGTGGAGGAAAATGCCCGCGCATTCACCGCTGACGGCTTCTTCCGAACCGGCGACATCGGCATCATGGACGCCCGAGGATACACACGGATCGTCGACCGAAAGAAGGACATGATCATTGTCAGCGGCTTCAACGTATTCCCGAGCGAGCTCGAAAACGTGATTTCACTGTGCCCGGGGGTTCTGGAGTGCGCGGTGATCGGCGTCAACGACCAGGCACAGGGAGAAGCCATCAAGGCGTTTGTCGTCAAGAACGATCCGCTGCTGACCGAGGAAGACGTCGCCCGTTACTGCCATGATCAACTCACGGGCTACAAGCGGCCGAAATACATCGAATTTCGCGACGAGTTGCCGAAGTCCAATGTCGGAAAAATCCTGCGCAGGGAACTGCGACAGAACTGACCGGAGATTTCGCCGCAAAACAAAGAAAACGCCCAGTCGTTGACTGGGCGTTTTTGCTGTAAGAGCCTGACGATGACCTACTTTCACACGGGAACCCGCACTATCATTGGCGCTGAGGCGTTTCACTGTCCTGTTCGGGATGGGAAGGAGTGGGACCACCTCGCTATGGTCATCAGG
>JACSRS010000086.1 GCA_014879655.1 Burkholderiaceae bacterium | reverse complement strand
CATCGTCTGGGCGCACCACATGTTCACCACCGGCATGCCGGTGACGGGCCAGCTGTTCTTCATGTACGCAACCATGCTGATTGCCGTGCCCACCGCAGTGAAGATCTTCAACTGGATCGCCACCATGTGGAAGGGTTCAATGACCTTTGAAACCCCGATGCTGTTTGCCGTGGGTTTCATCTTCGTCTTTACCATGGGCGGCTTCACCGGCCTGATTCCGGCCGTTGCGCCGATCGACATCCAGTTGCAGGACACCTATTACATCGTTGCGCACTTCCACTATGTGCTGGTCGCTGGTTCACTTTTTGCAATGTTTTCCGGTTTTTACTACTGGTGCCCGAAGTGGACCGGTGTCATGTACAACGAAACCCGTGGCAAGATCCATTTCTGGTGGTCGCTGATTTCGTTCAACGTCACGTTCTTCCCGATGCACTTCCTCGGCTTGGCCGGCATGCCGCGACGCTATGCCGACTACCCGATGCAGTTTGCCGATTTCAACGCCGTGGCCTCCGTGGGCGCGTTCTTCTTCGGCTTTGCGCAGGTGTACTTCTTCCTCTTCGTGGTCTTGCCAGCCATGCGCGGTATGGGCGAAAAGGCCAGCCAGAAGCCCTGGGAAGGTGCCGAGGGTCTGGAGTGGGAAGTGCCGTCGCCGGCGCCCTTCCATACCTTCGAGAATCCGCCCAAGCTCGACGCCACCGCCACCCGCGTGATCGGCTGAGGTGAACGTCATGCTGACCCCTGAGCAGAAGAAGAACAACCTGAAGCTGGGACTGATCCTGGCTTCGGTGGCGGCCGTTTTCTTTGTTGGCTTCTTCGCGCGCATCGTCCTTCTCGGCGGCTGAAACGGCACAGACATGGGCAAGAGCAGCGAAAACATCCGGATGGTGGGCAAACTGGCCGTGGTCACGGTCGGCATGTTCGCGTTCGGCTATGCGCTGATCCCCATCTACAAGCACATCTGTGAGGCCACGGGTATCAACATCCTCGCGCTGTCCGAACGCCAGGTGCCTGGCAACGGCGCCGCCGGCAAGGACGTTCGCGTGCCGGCCAATTCCCAGATCGACCGCACCCGCACCATCACGGTCGAATTCGACGCCAATGCGCGCGGGCCCTGGAGCTTTGCGCCGGCGCAGCGGTCCATCGAAGTGCATCCCGGCGAGCTTGCCACCGTGATGTACGAGTTCCAGAACACGCAGAACCGCCGCATGGCCGCCCAGGCCATTCCGAGCTACGCCCCGCACCAGGCGGCTGCCCACTTCAACAAGCTCGAATGCTTCTGCTTCAACCAGTACACACTGGAGCCGGGCGAGAAGAAGCAGTGGCCGGTCGCTTTCGTGATCGACCCCAAGCTGTCGAAGGACGTCACGACGATCACGTTGTCGTACACCTTCTTCGAAGTGGGTGGCAAGACTCCGCCTGCACCCGGCTCACAGGCGGCGCTGGCACCCGCTGCCGCGCCGGCGACCACCGGGGCAGGCACATGAGCACGCCGCAGGCCACTTCCCGGCCATCCGTCTGGCGCTCGATTCGAGCCGTGGCCTGGTCGTTTCTGGGCATCCGCAAGAGCAGTGAATTCAAGGAAGATCTGGCCAAAGTGAGCCCCTTCCATGTAATTGGCGTCGGCATCGCCGGTGCTTTCGTGCTGGTGCTCGGGCTGGTCGCACTGGTCAACTGGGTGGTCGCGAAGTAGCGCCGCCGAGACATCATTTGAAACTGAAACGCACGTGAGAGAGCAGGAGAAAAAATGAGTTCAACCACCCCCGGCACCGCGCCTTACTACTACGTGCCGAATACTTCGCGCCATCCGGCAATGGCCGCGCTGGGCCTGTTTTTCGTCATTCTGGGCGCCAGCCAGTGGATCAACGGTGTCGAATGGGGCAAGTATTCGTTGTTTGCCGGTCTGGCAGGCTGGCTGTTCGTGCTGTTCCAGTGGTTCCGCGACGCCGCGCACGAGAGCGAAGCTGGACTTTACGGGCGCAAGATCGATCTGTCATTTCGCTGGAGCATGAGCTGGTTCATCTTCTCCGAGGTGATGTTCTTCGGCGCCTTCTTCACGGCCCTGTGGTGGGCACGCTCGCATTCGGTGCCGGCGCTCGGCAGCCTGGGCAATGAGTTGTTGTGGCCCGGTTTCCAGGCGGTCTGGCCCAGCAAGGTTGCCGGCGCCACTGCGTCGCCGGCCGGCATCATCGAGCCGTTCCAGACCATGGGACCGTTCTGGCTGCCGACGATCAACACTGCGTTGCTGCTGACGTCGGCGGTCACCGCCACCATCGCCCATCATGCTCTGCAGCAGGGCAAGCGTTCCAAGACGATCGGTTACCTGTGGGTCACCGTGGTTCTGGGCACCATCTTCCTGTTTGTCCAGGGCTACGAGTACTACCATGCCCATCACGAACTCAATCTGTCACTGGCATCCGGTATCTTTGGTTCCACCTTCTACATGCTGACGGGTTTCCACGGCTTTCACGTGTTCGTCGGCATGCTGATGCTGCTGTTTGTCACCCTGCGCCTGATGAACGGTCACTTCAGCGCCGACAAGCACTTCGCATTTGAAGGTGCTGTCTGGTACTGGCACTTCGTCGATGTGGTCTGGCTCGGCCTGTACGTGCTGGTTTACTGGATGTAGATCCATCTGCCGCCGCCGGAATCGGAAAAGGCGCCGGAAGGCGCCTTTTTTCTTCAAGGCCGCTGTTTCAGCGTCCGACCGGAATGCCGGTGGGCTGGATGTAACCCAGCTTCCAGGCCAGCAACAGGCAAATGAACAGAACGATGGAAAATCCCACCCGAAACGCCAGCGCCTTCGCCATGTTCCGGCTGCGAGGCAGGTTGGTTTCGGGGTCCTTGTCGCCTTTCATCATGAAGACGAGCGCAACCGCCAGGCTGGCGATGATGGCAACAAACGCAATGGCAACCAGATAGTTCATGGGCACGGATTATCCCGCGCAATCGAAGCGCCGACCGGGTTGGCGCTTCTGGGTCAGCACCGTCGCTGCCGTGCTGGGCGTTGCCGCGACCCTTGCGCTCGGCAACTGGCAGCTTTCGCGAGCGACCTACAAGGACAATTTGCAGGCGCGCATCGACGCGCTGCGTGCCCTGTCGCCCCTTGCGTCATCCGCTCAGCTGACCGAGGCCCATTTGCACCGGCAGGTCGAACTGCGCGGCAGCTGGCGCGCAGATGCCACGATCTACCTGGACAACCGCTCAATGGACGGTCGCGCCGGGTTCTTCGTGCTCACGCCCCTCATGCTTGACAAGGGCGGTGCCGTGCTCGTCCAGCGCGGCTGGGCACCGCGCAATTCGGCGGATCGCGCGGCGCTGCCGCCGGTTCAGACGCCGGGCGGCCTGATCAAGGTCCAGGGACGGCTGGCAATGCCCCCGTCGCATTACCTGGATTTCTCGGGTCCGGCACAGGGTGGCGCCATCCGGCAAAATCTGGACCTGGATGCCTTTCGAGCTGAATCCGGCCTGATATTGCCGGGTGTCGTGGTTCTGCAAACGGGCGACCCGTCCGATGGCCTGTTGCGCAACTGGCCCGAAGCCGCCAGCGGCTCGGCCAAGAATCTCGGCTATGCCGCCCAGTGGTTTGCGCTGGCCGCGCTGATCACGGTACTTTATGTCTGGTTTCAAATTGTCCGACGCTTCTTCCTCCCGTCCCGAGCCCGCTGACGAGCCGCTGGGCCTCACCGTGTATTCGCTGCCCAGTCCGCAAGCCGCAGCCGCCGAAGACGCGCGTCGAACGCGCAGCGGCCGTTGGAAAATGATCATGGTCATGCTGATCTGCGCCGCGCCGGTCATCGCATCCTATTTCACCTACTATGTGATCCGGCCCGAAGGCCGCCGCAACTTCGGCGAACTCATCGAGCCCCAGCGCCCGCTGCCGGCGGTGAACGTGCAGGCGCTGGATGGGCCGGCGGTGGCCTTGCCCGATCTGAAGCAACAATGGCTGCTGATCAGCGTGGCTGGCGGAGCATGCGATGCGCAGTGCCAGCAACACCTGTACCTGCAGCGCCAGATTCGCGAGGGCCTTGGCAAGGAAAAAGAACGGCTGGACTGGGTCTGGCTGATCGATGACACCGCCCCGGTCAGCGCCTCGCTCCAGCCCGCGCTGGCCCAGGCAACGGTGCTGCGGGTGGCGCCCGAGGTGCTTCGTCAATGGCTGGCGCCGGCAGCAGGCCAGCGCCTGGAGGACCATCTCTATCTGGTCGATCCGCTGGGCAACTGGATGATGCGCTTCCCGGCCGGGCTTGACGCGGCCACCGCCGTCAAGGCCAAACGGGACATCGAGCGCCTGCTGCGCGCCTCCAACGCCTGGGACGAGCCGGGCCGGCCGCAGGCCGCGCGCTAGACTCCCCGACCATGCAGGCCTCGTCCCTCTACGATCTCTCGCCGCTGGTTCGCATGATGCTGATGGGCATCGTGATAGCCGGCGGGCCGCTGGCCTGGATTGCGCTGCGCAACAGCAGCGCGCCTCCGGCCCGGCGCCTGCAGGCGCTGACCGTGCTTACGCTGTTCCTCACCTTTGATCTGGTGCTGTTCGGTGCCTTCACGCGCCTGACCGACTCCGGCCTGGGCTGCCCCGACTGGCCCGGCTGCTATGGCAGCGCCAGCCCGGTCGGCGCCAGGGAACACATTGCTGCGGCGCAAAGCGCCATGCCCACCGGTCCGGTCACCCATGGCAAGGCGTGGATCGAGATGATTCACCGCTACCTTGCCACCGGTGTCGGCGTGCTGATCCTGACGCTCGCCATCGGCAGCTGGCTCGAGCGCCGGCGCGGCGCTGGCTCGTCGCCGGTGCACCCGTGGTGGCCACTGGCCACGCTGGCGTGGGTCTGCATTCAGGGCGCGTTTGGTGCGCTCACGGTCACGATGAAACTCTTCCCCGCCATCGTCACACTGCACCTGCTCGGGGGACTGGTGCTGCTGGCCCTGCTGTGTGCGCAAGCCGTGTCGCACCAGCAGGCGGCGCGCGCGCAGGGGCCGGTGCCCGTCGCCGCCGGTCTTCGGCTGGCGCTTTGGCTCACTGCGGGGCTGGTGGCGTTACAGGCCGCGCTGGGCGGCTGGGTCAGCACCAACTATGCCGTGCTCGCCTGCAGCGAATTCCCGATGTGCCAGGGCAGCTGGTGGCCGGCGATGAACTTTACCCAGGGCTTTGCCATCTGGCGCGAGCTCGGCCACAACCCAGACGGCAGCCTGATCAGCTTTGCCGCGCTCACGGCCATTCACTATGTGCACCGGCTGGCAGCCTACCTTGTGCTGGCGACTCTGTGGCTGCTGGCCTGGCGCCTGCACCGCGGCGGTGTGCTGCAGCGCCAGGCACGCTGGCTGGCCGGTTTGGCCGGGTTGCAACTGGTGACGGGCCTGTCCAACGTGGTGCTCGACTGGCCGCTCGTGGCGGCCGTGGCGCACACGGGTGGTGCGGCAGCACTGGTCGTCGTGCTGACCTGGGCGCTCGCAGACAGCCGCGTCGGGGCTGGCAGCAGACCGGCGTTCGCCGCCAACGGATTGAGCGCATGACCGCAACGTCCGCGCCGCTGAATCGGCCGTCGGTGATCCGTCAGTACAACGCACTGACCAAACCGCGCGTCATCCAGCTCATCGTCTTCTGTGCGGTGATCGGCATGGTGCTGGCGGTGCCGGGCGTGCCCAGCTGGGCCGAGGTGCAACGCATGCTGCTGGCCAGCCTGGGCATCTGGCTGGTGGCAGGGGCGGCGGCGGCGTTCAACTGCCTGGTCGAAAAGACCATCGACGCCAAGATGCGGCGCACCGCGTGGCGGCCCACCGCGCGCGGCGAGTTGGGTGACCGGCAGGCGCTGCTGTTCTCGGCGGTACTTTGCGTGGCGGGCTCGGCGCTGCTGTACTTTCTGGTCAATCCGCTGACGATGTGGCTCACGTTTGCCACCTTTGTCGGCTACGCGGTGGTCTACACCGTCATCCTCAAGCCGCTGACACCGCAGAACATCGTGATCGGCGGTGCGTCGGGCGCGATGCCGCCGGTGCTGGGCTGGGCCGCGATGCGTGGCGACGTCGGACCGGAGGCCATGATCCTGTTCCTGATCATCTTCCTGTGGACGCCGCCGCACTTCTGGGCGCTGGCGCTGTACCGGGTCGAGGACTACCGCAAGTCGGGCCTGCCGATGCTGCCGGTCACCCACGGCAACGCCTTTACCCGGCTGCAGGTGCTGCTCTACACCTTTGTCCTGTTCGCGGCCTGCCTGCTGCCATTCGCCTACGGCATGAGCGGCTGGCTGTATCTGGCGGCTGCCGTGGTGCTGAACGCCGGCTTCATCGGCTACGCGTTTGCGCTGTGGCGCCAGTACTCCGACGCGCTGGCGCGCAAGACCTTCCGCTTTTCCCTGATCCACCTGAGCGCGCTGTTTGCCGCACTGCTGCTCGACCACTACCTGAGGTAAGTACACCCGATGAATCGCCGAAACGCCCTGAACGCTACTGCCGCCGGCCTGCTTTCGCTGGCGGGCTCTCTGGGGCTGTCCGCCTGCTCCCAGGCCAAGCCCCAGTTCAAGGGGGTGGACCTCACCGGCGCCGACTACGCCAAGGACTTCCAGCTCGCCGACCACAACGGACAGGTGCGCAGCCTGAAGGACTTTCGCGGCAAGCTGGTGATCGTCTTTTTCGGCTACACGCAGTGCCCCGATGTCTGCCCCACGTCGATGGCCGAGCTGGCCGAGGTCAAGAAGCTGCTGGGCAAGGACGGGGACAAGCTGCAGGGCATCTTCATCACCGTCGATCCCGAACGCGACACGCCGGAACTGCTCAAGGCCTACATGGCCAATTTCGACCCGACGTTTCTGGCGCTGCGCCCGACCCCCGAGCAACTCGCGGCGCTGGCCAAGGATTTCAAGGTGTACTACAAGCGCTCGGAGGGGCAGACGCCCACCAGCTACACCATGGACCATTCCGCCGGCAGCTACACCTACGATACCCAGGGCCGGCTGCGCCTGTACAACCGCTACGGCATGGGCGCCGCCCCGCTTGCCGACGACGCCAGGCTGTTGCTGAAAGAAACCCCCTGACGGGTTTTGCGGGGAATTTTCAGTATTTTTGACCCTCAGCCAGCGTCAAATCGTGCATTGATGCTACTGATTCAGAAGTAAAAAAGCCCTGCGACAACCGGCCCGCGCGCGCTTTCCTGTTTTGCACTGATGGGCCGGCCGGTTCATGCAAGCGGGCCGCGCACGCAGGTCACTTCGCTGAAATCCCCTGTTTTGCGATCACGGCGCTCATGGCCGCCGTGTCCGATTTCATGCGGATGGCCAGGCCGTCAGCAGACGTGCCCGCCACCTGCCAGCCCTGCTGGAAGAGCTTTTGCCGCATCTCGGGGCTGCGCGCGATTTCGCTGATGGCGGCCGAAAGTCTGGCCTGATGCGCCTTGGGCATGCCGACTGGCGCTGCCGCTGCGGTCCAGATTTCGAGTTGAAGGTTGGGCACGCCGGCTTCGGCGAGGCTCGGGATCTCCGGCACCAGCGTGCTGCGGCCCGACGAGGTCACGCCAATGGCGCGCAACTTGCCGGCACGCACCTGCGCCGCCGCCAGGCCCGGCGGCAGCAGCGCCAGCTGGATCTGCCCGCCAATCATCGCGGCAATCACCTGCGGGTTGCCGGGGTAGGGCACATGTACCGGGTTGATGCCGGTCCGCGCCTTCAGCAGTTCCATGCCGATGTTGCCCACCGTGCCAATGCCGGGTGAGCCGTAGCTCCATTTGTCGCCGGCTTTTTTGGCGTCTTCCATGAAGGCTTTTGACGTCGCACCGGGCGCATCGGCCGGCGCAGTCAGCACCAGCGGCGCCGTGCCAATCAGGCTCAGCGGCGCCAGATCGGTGGCCGGGTCATAAGGCGTCTGGGGGTTGAGGATCTTGGCCGTCGTCAGGTTGCCGTTGATCATCACCCCAAACGTGTGACCGTCGGTGGCCTTGGCCACCAGGTCAGCGGCAATGTTGCCGCCCGCGCCGGGCCGGTTTTCCACGATGACCGGCTGCCCCAGCAGCTGCGACAGCGGCTCAGACAGCGCGCGTGCCACCAGGTCTGGCGACGACCCACCCGGAAATCCCACCATGATCTTCACCGGCCGAGTCGGCCACGGATCGGCCGCTTTGGCCGTTTGCTGTGCGAAACCCATCACGGGCAGGGCGCTGATGGCCAGCGCCAGTGCGCTGCGGCGGGTCAGTCGGGTCAATGGGGTCTTCATCGGTTTTCCTCGGTTGGCAGACAAGACGGAAGTTTAAAGCCCGAAAAGCTTTCCTCCCATTGAATGGCCTGCCTTGCATTATTTTTTTGCATCCCGAGCAGCACCGGACGTCGCGTGGGCTGCTGCGCATCCCCGTGAACTTTCCCCGCCCCCATGCCACGGGCCGACCCACAACAGCCGGCAAAAAAAAGCCCGGTCAGACCGGGCTCTTGCTCAGAACAGCGAAGGAAGCGGGCGCCAAGCCGTCAGGCAAAAGCCTCCAGCGACTTTCGCATCTTCTTCATCGCCGCCACCTCGATCTGGCGGATGCGCTCGGCGCTCACGCCATACTCGGCCGCCAGTTCATGCAGCGTCATGCCGCCTGAGCCGTTGTCGTTCACCTTCAGCCAGCGTTCTTCGACGATGCGGCGGCTGCGGTCGTCGAGCGTCTCCAGCGCGGTGGCAATGCCGTCGCTGGCCATCACGTCGCGCTGGTGCGCTTCGATCATCGCGGTGGGCTCATGGCTGGCGTCGGCCAGGTAGGCGATCGGGCCAAACGCCATCTCGCCGTCGTCAGACGGGCTCGGGTCCAGCAGCACGTCGCCGCCCGACAGGCGCGTTTCCATCTCCAGCACCTCCTCGCGCTTGACGTTCAGTTCCCGCGCCACCACGTCCACCTCGTGTTCGCTCAGACTCTCGCGGTGGGTGGCGTCGCCGGCCTCGGCGTCGGCCTTGAAGCCCTGTTTCATCGAGCGCAGGTTGAAAAACAGCTTGCGCTGGGCCTTGGTGGTCGCCACCTTAACCATGCGCCAGTTCTTCAGGATGTATTCGTGAATCTCGGCCTTGATCCAGTGCAGCGCGTAGCTCACCAGGCGCACGCCCTGGTCGGGGTCAAAGCGTTTCACCGCCTTCATCAGGCCGATATTGCCCTCCTGGATCAGGTCGCCATGTGGCAGGCCGTAGCCCAGGTACTTGCGCGACACCGACACCACCAGCCGCAAGTGCGACAGCACCAGTTTGCCGGCCGCCTCGAGGTCGTTTTCGTCGCGCAGCTTGCGCGCAAAAGCCTGCTCTTCGTCGTGCGAGAGCATGGGCATGCGGTTGACGGCCGAAATATAGGCGTCCAGATTGCCCAGCGCGGGCAAGGCCAGCGATGTACCTGTCCAAGGTTTGGCCAAGGCCAGCGCTGCGGTGTTCGTTCCAGTTTGAATGGTCATGTGATGATCCTTTCGTTAGGGCTTATGTTAGCACTCTGTTGGATCGAGTGCCAGCCGAAAGGTTCATTCCCTTTCAACAGAACCATCGGCGTTTTGGCTGACGTGGGGCACGTCACCTGTGGTGCACGAATCCCAAACCAACAACGCGCATTGACCGAGGACCACCGCAAGTCTAGAATTGGGCAATCCTGAGGGGTTAGTTCATGAAAAAAATACTTTCAGTTTTGCTCGTCGCCATGGCTTCTCAGCTGGTGTGGGCGCAAGGGGCCCCCGGCAGTGTGTTGGGTAGCGTGAGTGCGCTGGACGGTCTGGTGACCATCAGCAGGGGTGACCGGCTGGTCAGTGCAGCTGTTGGATCGGACTTTTCGCAAGGGAACCGAATTGTCACTACCGCGGGCGCGAGCGCCACGCTTTCATTCAAGGATGGCTGTCAGATCACCCTGAAGGCCAATCAGTCGTTAATCATTGACAAGGATCTGGACTGCAAGGCACTTCTGGCAAGTGTCAGTACGCTGGGAGATCCGGCGGTGGCTGTTGCGGGTGCAGGCAGTGGAGGCGGCCCGCTGGTGATTGGCGGCACCATTGGCTTGGGTTTGATCCTCATCAACCAGAACAATAGCAAGCTCAGTGGAAGTTGATGCAGCGGGCCGGCACGCATGTTGATTCAACGGGGCTTTCAGGCCCCGTTGTCACTTTTGTTGGCCTTATGTTGCTGGCGTCGGCACCCCTGATTCGTGGCGGCAATCGCCACGTCGCCATCTTGATGCTGGAATGGCTTGCGCTTTTGTTGCTGCCCGTCCTTGCCTGGCGCTTGACCTCGGCCTCAGCAGGGAGCGACAGACGGTCCATGTGGATGGCTGTTCTCGCGATGGCACCGCTTTGGATAGGACTGATTCAACTGACGCCTCTTCCACCCCCGCTCTGGGATTTGTTGCCCGGCAGGGCAACCTATTCGCGGGCGCTCGAAGTCATGCAGATGAACAACAGCGTGCAGTGGCGGCCTGTCAGCCTGATGCCTGACGCTACCTGGTTGTCCCTGCTGGCCGGGCTACCGGTAGCAGCGGCCTTGTTGCTGGGATGGGTTGTCACAGACGCGCAACTGCGGCTGCTGGCGCGCGGGGTCGTGTGGTTCGCCTTTTTTCAATCGGTTGTCGGGCTTTTGCAGGTTGGCTTGCTGCGCGAACTGTACTTCGGTGCCCTGGCCTATGACCGTGCGATCGGGACTTTTGCCAATCCCAATCATTTCGCAAGTTATCTGGCCATGGCGGTTCCGCTGGCCATTTATTTCCTCAGGGCAACCATGGTTGGGACGACCCAAAGCAGGCGAGCAGCGGAGTACTCGCATCGTCAGCACGGGCGACACGGTTCCGGGGCCGGCCGCCAGGTGGCAATGGGCGTTTGGAGTGCCGTTCTTTTCTTTTTGCTTGCCGGGCTGCTTGCCAGTCTTTCGCGTGGTGGCATTACATCCGGATTGGTGGCCGGCACGGCGACCATCATGTTGCTGCCCTTCAAGGAAGAGTCGCGACGGAATCGCGCGTGGCGCGTCCTTGCAATTGCCGCGATCGGTGCAGCCGTGGCGGCGGTTGTCGGGCTGGACGGATTGATGCAGCGTATGACGGGTTCCGGACACGGCTCCGATGGCCTGACCCGCTGGCAGCTGTTTCAGGCAACGTGGCAAGGAGTCGTCACGTTCTGGCCGATCGGTTCAGGTCTGGGTAGCTACGCTGGTGTTTTTCCCCGCTTTCAGCCGGTCGGCCTGACCGGGTTCGCTGAATATGCACACAGTGACTATATTCAGTTGCTGATGGAAGGCGGCTTGCCGGTTGTCTTGCTGGGTGCGCTGGCCGCGTGGCTGATCGTGGCACAGTTGAACGCCCTGCGAAGGCATCTCGGCAGGCATCCCGCCGATTCCTTTTCCTGGCTTCAAGCCTGTTGCGGTTTTGGTGTGCTGGCCGTTTTTCTGCATTCCTGGTTCGATTTCAATCTGCGCATTCCGGCCAATGCGATCCTGGCCGCATTTTTGCTAGGGGGTTTTCTGCGCCCGGTCAGACGCAGGGCAACGGGCGAAGCTGCCTTGGCATCCGCCCAATGAGCGGTGAGCGTTCCGCTTTTCAAAGTTGCCAGGCGACCGACCTTGGGTGCGATGACTTTGCCGGCTCCGGTTCCTGAAGATGTCGGAGCCTGGTCATGGAGACTCACTTGTCAACACTCCCCCAGCCCAGCACACGCGGTTCAGTTCCCTCGCCAATGTGGTACCTCGCCTACACCAAGCCGCGCCAGGAAGCGGTCGCCGCCACGCAACTGGCGCGCCAGGGTTACGACGTCTATCTGGCGCTCTACAGGCGCCTGCGCCGGGGCGCGGACGGCATGGTCGAACATCACGGCCCCATGTTTCCCCGCTACGTGTTCTTCCGGCCCGCTCACAGTGGTCAGTCAATTGCTCCCGTCCGTTCGACGATCGGCGTGGCCGGCATCGTGCGCTTCGGTGTCACGCCGGCAACCATGGGCGGCGACCTGATCGACGCCTTGCGCGCCTTTGAAGCCGAGCGCGCACACGCTCACCCCGCTCAACTGCTGGCGTTAAAGGCCGGTCAGCGCGTCACCATCTGCACCGGTCCGCTGCGAGGCCTGGAGGGGCTGGTCTGCGCCGCGGCCACGCAGCGCGTCACGGTGCTGCTCGATCTGATGGGGCGTCAGCCGCGTGTGCAGTTTCCGCTCCACCATCTGGAGCCCGTTGGGGTCTGATCGGGTCTGACGGCTGCCTGTCTGACAGCGGCAATTCGGCCTCGATGGTGGTGCCCGCGCCGGCCACGCTGATGACGTTCAGCCTGCCGCCCAGAGAGGCCGCCCGCTCACGCATGCCCGAGATGCCAAAAGAGGAACCTGGTTCCACATCGAAGCCCTGGCCGTCGTCCTGCAACACCATTCGCAGAAGGCGGGCATCTGCAAAAAGCCTGACGCTGACTTTGCTGGCGCGTGCATGGCGGGCCACGTTGGTCAGCGATTCCTGCAGGATGCGAAACATCGCGGTCGCCCGCTCGTCATCCAGCACCAGATCTGGCGGCAGCGCATTCGAAAACTCCACCGGAATGCCCAGACTTCCGTGGAACTCCCGGACCAGCGCATCAGCTGCCGCGCCCAGTCCCACTTCCAGTGCCGTCGGGCGCAACTTGCCGGAGATGTCACGCACGATCGTCAGGATGCCGTCGATGCCGTCCTTGAGTTCCGCCACTTTTGCCGGCAACCGGGCCGCCGGGTCGGCCTTGACCGCTGCTGGCAGCATGGCCACGTCCATCCGCAGCACCGTCAGGCGCTGACCCAGTTCATCGTGAATCTCCTGGGCCAGGCTCTTCATCACTGCTTCGCGGGCGGATTGCTGGTGCTCAGCCAGTCTGCGCAATTTGCCTTCCGACTTGGCCAACTCGGTTTCGCTCTCCTTCAGTCGAACGACCTCGCGCTTCAACGCTCTTGAAAAGGACCAGCCGACCCAGAGCAGAAGCAGCATGGCGCCAAAGTTCAGGGCCACGGTTGCCATGCGAACCTGCTCCAGCCGCTCACGGGCAATTGCATGTTGCGCCTTCATGGCCAGGACCGTGATGTCGCCGTCCACTTCGAACACCGAGAGGTTGAGCTTGTATTCATCCCCGAACAGAATCGTGGCCGCTTCGTCCCATCGACCGGCATGCATGTACCCGATCGCCTGGTGCTCAAGTGGCAGAAACCTTTCCTGGCCCGAAGTCAGCGCGTCGATTTCGGATGAGAGCGCTGAGCCAGCGGTCAACGAACCCAGGTCCTTTGCCGCGCGCGAAAGGTCGGCCGCCACGACTTCATACTGTGCGTGCCGCAGCGGGTTTCTCTCCAGGGCGGCCAGCATCAGCATGGTGGACAGTTCGCGCCTGAACGCAATCATGTCCTGCACCGTGGTTTCAATTACCAATTGCTCGAGAAAGGCTTTGTCGTTGCGCACGTGTACCCATGCACCCAGCGCCATCGTGAGCGCGAGAATGACGATTGCGACCGGAATTCCCAGCAGAGACCGCATGGGCAACCTTCAACTGCGCCAGTTGGCGCAACGCGAACCGCTCACTCGATCACCTTGTCGGCGATTCTCAGAATGTCCGGAGAAAACGTGATGCCCTGGGCTTTCGCGGCGGTCAGGTTGATCAACAGGCTGTAGGTGCCGACGGGACCCCATGGAATGGTGCCCGCCTTGCTACCCCTGAGCACCAGTGCTGCCCGCTTGCCGGCGGAGTAGCCCACCAGGTAGTAGTCCATGCCATACGAAGCCACCACGCCAGGGGGCCCGCTGTTGCCCCCGGTAAACAGGGGAATCTTGTTCGCCTCACAGACCTGGACCATCGCCTTCAGTGCAGCGGACACCGCGTTGTCCGGCGACTTGAAGATCGCGTCGACTTTCCCGACCAGCCGCTCGGTTGCAGCAGCGACCTCGGAACTGTCGTTCACAGGCGCCTCGACCAGTTCCAGTCCCATGCGTTTTGTGGCCTCGCGCAACTCCGCGATGAAGTACATGGAGTTGGGTTCTGCCGGGGTGTAAACCGTTCCCCACCGCCGCGCCTTCGGCACGATCTGAGAAAAGACCTTCAGTTGCTGCTCCACCGGCCAGGGGTCGGTTGTTCCCGTGACATTGGTGCCCGACGGCTTGCCCGGTGCGCTCCCCGCCGGGACGATGCCTGCCCGAAGCGGATCGGTCACCGCTGAGAACACCACCGGCAACCCGGTATTTTTTACCGCCGCCAGTGTCGGGGGAGTGCCAATGCTGTGAATCAGAGTCACCTTGTCGTCATTGAATTTTTTTGCAATCTCCAGTTCTTTACCAGCGTCGTTGTTGGTTGTCTGGATATCAAACGTGACATGAACCCCTGCCTTGTAGCCCGAACTGGCCAGCCCATCCTCAAAACCTTGTTGCACCCGTGTGAACGTCGGTATGTTCAAGGTGCGAATCACGCCGATCCGGGCCACTTCAGCGCCCGCGCTTGGCATCCAAAAAGCCAGGCCAGAAAGCGCCAGCACCAAGGGCGCGCAGCGGCTCGCAGTCCTGCGCAGAGAGACCGACGGAACTTGTTTCAGGGTCACGATACTGTTGCTTTCCTGCAAATTTGTCAAAATTCAGTCGTCAGAAGGGCCAGCGCGATTTGCTTCCGCAGCGAACCAATTGTTACCTGAATTTGCTGCCACAAGGCTGTTTTCCGCTGGTTTGCGCCGTTCGGTGGCCCAGGCTTCCCTCAGAATAATCAATTGGTACTCATGAATGTGGCTGACTGGCAGGCCGGGTCGGAAGTTTCCGATTTCTCCATCAGAGCCGTTCTTATGGTGCAGTGCAGCGACGATAGATACACTCGATTTGTTAGGGTTGCCATGAAGCCAGACCGCTGGTTTCATTGCGGTAGCCTGCGCATTCAGTTTTAAGCGCCTTTGCGGGTCCTCAAAATCACTCGTTGTCCCCACCTTTTCAACCGTGAACGATCCTCAGCCACCTGATCAACCCGGCTTCGCCGAACCGGTGGCAGTCGTGCGCGTGCTGATCGCCGACGATCACGCCATGGTGCGCGACGGCCTGCGCCGCATCATCGAAGGTGAGCAGACGCTTTGCGTGTGCGGGCAGGCGGTCGATGGCACCAGCACATTGGCCCGCCTGGCCGACACGCCATGCGACATCCTGCTGCTCGACCTGACCATGCCGCCACCCAACGGGCCGGACCTCATCCGGCAGATTCGGGCGCTGTATCCCGCGCTGCCCGTCCTGGTGCTCAGCATGCACAACCACGTGGCCATAGCACGCGCGGCGCTGCAGGCCGGCGCGAATGGTTACCTGGCCAAAGACAACGACCCCGAGGTGCTGGTGGCGGCGCTGCGCAAGGTTGCCGCTCGGGGCCGTTACGTGGAGCCGCGGCTGGCCGAAGCGCTGATGTTTTCGCCTGAGCTGCCCGCCGCTCCGATGCTCACACCGCGCGAAGAAGAAATCATGGACCTGCTGGTCAACGGCGAATCGAATGCCGCCATTGCCCGCATGCTCGGCCTCAGCGAGAAAACCGTCAGTACCCACAAGACCAACCTGATGGCCAAACTCAAATTCAACTCCATCGCCGAAATGGTCCGTTATGCTGATGAAAAGCGGCGCCTGGCCACCTTGACGCCGTCCTGGGGCGACGGCGGACAGTGATGAGGCGCCGGGCAAGCCTCCTGTCGCAGCTGCCAGCCGGCCCGTTGGTGCAGGGGTGCTGAAAACGCCGCCCATACTTCATGACTTCAGAAAGCTTTCTCTACGGGTTGATCGGGTGCGCTGGCGGTGCGGCGCTGCTGATGGCCGGCTTTTTGATTCGCACGCAGGCCTGGCATCTGCGATTTTCCGGCGACCACCCCGGCGGCGGGCCGCAAAAGCTCCATACCCAGCCCACCCCCCGTATCGGTGGCCTGGCGGTCCTGGCCGGATTTCTCGCTGCGCTGGCGTGGATGAGTCTGAGCGCGCCGCCTGACCTGCACCCGGCGGTTGAATCGTTGCGGTTGCCTGGCCTGCTCGCCGGTCTGCTCCCGCTCTTCGCGCTGGGACTGATCGAAGACATCAGCAAGGCCGTCAGCGTGCGGCTGCGGCTGGGCGTGGCGCTTGTGGCGGGCGCGCTGGCCTACGGGCTGGCGGGCGTCAAGGTCCATGCACTGGGTGTGCCCTTGCTCGACAACCTGGTGCACAGCCAGCCGTTGCTGTCATTGCTGTTCCCGTTCGTGTTCACGCTGGTCGCCGTGGCCGGCCTGGTGCATGCCATGAACATCGTCGACGGGCTCAACGGCCTGCTGGCCGGCATCACGCTGGTCATCCTGGGCGTGCTGGCCACGGTGGCCTCGCGCATGGGTGACGGCGCACTGGTGCTGCTGGCGCTGGCCGGCATCGGCGCCACGGCCGGCTTTGCCGTGTTCAACTTCCCCAGGGCGCGGCTGTTCTGCGGCGACGCCGGTGCCTACCTCATCGGCTACCTCATCGCCGTGCTCGTCATCCTGCTCGTGCTGCGCCAGCCAACCGTCAGCCCGTGGTTTGCACTGGCACTGGTGATGCACCCGGTCACCGAGACGCTGTATTCCGCCTGGCGCCGCGCGCGCCGCGGCATGAAGGCCACCGCGCCCGACGCCCGCCACATGCATTCGTTGTGGGCGGCCAACCTGCAGCAGCGCAGCGACGAGAGCGGCCGCCCCGTGTGGCTGGGCGCCAACGCCGGCGCATCGGTGCGCACCATGGCCGTTGCCAGCCTGTCACCGCTGCTGGCGGCCACCTGCCCGACCCAAACGCTGGCGCTGCAGGCCATCTGTGCGGCCTACCTGGCGGTCTTTGTCGTCACCGTGCGCCTGCTCGAGCGCCCTATCTATTCCCGCGAGGCGTCGTCTTTCCTGTCGGAAGATGCACAGTAAAGGCTCTGGCTGGGCACCCGGGTCAGTCCACCGGGGCCGGCAGCGGCGGGCGTCAGCCCGATGACCAGATGGCAACGATACCCCCAGGCCCTCATTTCACCTTTTTTGCGTCATATTGGCCTCTACCCAGCGTCAAATGGTCAGTTTCAGCTATCAATAAATAAGTATGAACGCACCTGCCAACCCCCGCATCTTCGTCGCCGGCCACAACGGCATGGTGGGCAGCGCCATCGTGCGCGCCCTGCTGGCGTCCGGCATCCCGGCGGCCAACATCATCCGCCGCTCACGCGCGGAGCTCGACCTCACGTCCCAGCAGGGCGTCAACGACCTGTTCGCGCAAGAAAAGCCCGATCAGGTCTACATGGCAGCCGCCAGGGTGGGTGGCATCCACGCCAACAACACCTACCCGGCCGAGTTCATCTACGACAACCTGATGGTGCAGGCCAACGTCATCCAAGCCGCCCACACCCACGGCGTGCAAAAGCTGCTGTTTCTGGGCTCCAGCTGCATCTACCCGCGCCTGGCGCCCCAGCCCATGACCGAAGAGGCGCTGCTGATGGGCAAGCTCGAACTCACCAATGAGCCGTATGCCGTGGCCAAGATCGCCGGCATCAAGACCTGCGAGAGCTACAACCGGCAGTACGGACGCGACTACCGCAGCGTCATGCCCACCAACCTGTACGGCCCCGGCGACAACTACCACCCCGAAAACAGCCACGTCGTGCCTGCGCTGATCCGCCGCTTTCACGAAGCCAAAGTCAACGCGGCGCCGGTGGTCACCATCTGGGGCACCGGCTCGCCACGGCGCGAATTTTTGTACGTTGACGACATGGCCGCCGCCTGCCTGCACGTCATGGCGCTGCCCAAGGCCGACTACGACGCGCAGACGCTGCCCATGCAAAACCATCTGAATGTCGGCTATGGCGAAGACATCACCATCGCCGAACTGGCCCGCGTGGTGGCCAAGGTGGTGGGTTACACCGGCAGCATAGCCTTCGACACCAGCAAGCCCGATGGCCCGCCCCGTAAACTCCTCGACTCCAGCCGCCTGCACAGCCTGGGCTGGAAAGCCGCAACCGGCTTTGAACAGGGCCTGACCCAGGCCTACGCAGACTTCCGCCAGCACCACGCCTGACCCCAAGACCGCCTGATCGCATGACCGTAACCACTTTCCCCACGTCTTCCGCAGCCACCTCGGCCACAGTGGCGCCCAAGGTGGCGCTCATCACCGGCGTCACCGGCCAGGACGGCAGCTACCTGGCCGAATTCCTGCTCGAAAAAGGCTACATCGTGCACGGCATCAAGCGCCGTGCCAGCCTGCTCAACACCCAGCGGGTCGATGCCATCTACCAGGACCCGCATCAGAAAGATGCCCGCTTCAAGCTGCACTACGGTGACCTGTCCGACACCAGCAACCTGGTGCGCATCATCCAGGAAACCCAGCCCGACGAGATCTACAACCTCGGCGCGCAAAGCCATGTGGCCGTCAGCTTCGAGTCGCCCGAATACACGGCCGACGTCGACGGTCTGGGCACGCTGCGTCTGCTCGAAGCCATCCGCATCCTCGGCCTGCAGCACAAGACCCGCTTCTACCAGGCCAGCACGTCCGAGCTGTATGGCCTGGTTCAGCAGATTCCGCAGACCGAGGCCACGCCGTTCTACCCGCGCAGCCCCTACGCGGTGGCCAAGCTCTACGCCTACTGGATCACCGTGAACTACCGCGAGGCCTACGGCATGTATGCCTGCAACGGCATCCTGTTCAACCACGAGAGCCCGCGCCGCGGCGAAACCTTCGTCACCCGCAAGATCACCCGCGGCCTGGCCAACATCAGCCAGGGGCTGGAAGACTGCCTCTACATGGGCAACATCGACGCCCTGCGTGACTGGGGCCACGCCAAAGACTACGTGCGCATGCAGTGGCTCATGCTGCAGCAGGAGAACGCGCAAGACTTCGTCATCGCCACCGGCCAGCAATACAGCGTGCGTCAGTTCATCGAATGGTCCGCCGCCGAGCTGGGCATGCCCATCCGCTGGCAAGGGCAGGGCGTTGACGAGGTGGGCATCAGCAACGGCCGCGTCATCGTCCGCATCGACCCGCGCTACTTCCGCCCCACCGAGGTGGAGACGTTGCTCGGCGACGCCTCCCGCGCACGCGACCAGCTCGGCTGGGTGCCCGAAATCACCGCCCAGCAGATGTGCGCCGAAATGGTCGCCAGCGATCTGGCACTGGCGCGCCAGCAGGCCCTGCTGCGGCAGCACGGCTTTTCAACCCCAACCCCCGCCGCCGCCTGACGGCACCCGCCGGGCCGTTGCGGCAAGACATTTTTCCCTCTACCCATGAACATCACCATCATCGGCACCGGCTACGTCGGCCTCGTCACCGGCACCTGCCTGGCGGACCTGGGCAACAGCGTCTGCTGCCTCGACGTCGACGCCGCCAAGATCGCCACCCTCAACAGCGGCGGCGTGCCCATCCACGAGCCCGGCCTGCGCGAACTGATCCAGTCCAACGTCGAGGCCGGCCGCCTGCGCTTCACGACCGACGTCGCCGCTGCCGTGGCCTTTGGCGACATCCAGTTCATCGCCGTCGGCACCCCGCCCGATGAAGACGGCAGCGCCGACCTGCAATACGTGCTGGCCGCCGCACGCGGCATCGGTCGCCACATGACCGGCTTCAAGGTGGTGGTCGACAAATCCACCGTGCCCGTCGGCACCGCCGCCAAGGTCGGCGCCGCCATCCAGGGCGAACTGGACGCGCGCGGGGTTGCCGGGTCGGCCGCTTTCTCGGTCGTCAGCAACCCCGAGTTTCTCAAGGAAGGCGCCGCGATCGACGACTTCATGCGCCCCGACCGCATCGTGCTCGGCGTTGACGCCTCACCCGCAGGCCAGCAGGCGCTGGCACTGATGCGCCAGCTGTATGCACCGTTCAACCGCAACCACGAGCGCACGCGCGTCATGGACGTCAAGAGCGCCGAATTCACCAAATACGCCGCCAACGCCATGCTGGCCACCCGCATCAGCTTCATGAACGAGCTGGCCAACCTGGCCGACGAAGTGGGCGCAGACATTGAACTGGTGCGCCAGGGCATCGGCTCCGACCCGCGCATCGGCTACAGCTTTCTGTACGCCGGCACCGGCTACGGCGGCAGCTGCTTCCCCAAAGACGTGCAGGCGCTGGCCCGCACGGCGCAGGAGTACGGCCAGAAGCTGCATGTGCTGGAAGCGGTCGAAGCCGTGAACCAGCAGCAGAAGCAGGTCATCGTCAACAAAATCCTGGCCCGCTACGGCCAAAACCTCTCCGGCCACACCTTCGCCCTGTGGGGGCTGGCCTTCAAGCCCAACACCGACGACATGCGCGACGCCCCCAGTCGTGTCGTCGTTCAGGCATTGGTGCGCGCCGGCGCCAGCGTCGTCGCGCACGACCCGGTGGCCGCCGCCGAGGCGCAGCGCGTGCTCAAGCTCGACTTTGCCGACGCGCCGGCCCTGCTGGGGCGCATCACCTTTGCCGAAAAACCCATGGACGCCTTGCGCGGTGCCGACGCGCTGGTCATCATGACCGAGTGGAAGGCCTACCGCAGCCCCAACTTCACCGCCATGAAGGCCGCCATGAGGGCCCCCGTCATCTTTGACGGCCGCAACCTGTACGAGCCCGAGCGCATGGCCGCTGAAGGGTTTGACTACGCCGGCATCGGCCGCAACACCAAGGGCGCCGCAAAGGCATAAAATTGGGCATCAATTGATTCCAATTTTGATGCCAAGAGGAAGATGTAATGCGCACCACGCTCACACTTGACGACGAACTGCTCGCCCAGGCGCAACAGATCAGTGGACTTTCTGAGCGCACCCAGCTGATCCGTGAGGCGTTGCTGGCACTTATTCAGCGTGAAAGCGCGCGGCGCCTGGCCAAGCTGGGCGGCTCTGAGGCCCAGATTCAACCCATACCTCGCCGACGCGACGCTGCGCAGTGACGCTGGTTGACACGTCGGTCTGGATCGATCATTTGCGGCAAGGCGACGCCGCTCTGATTGCCGCACTTGATGCGGGGCAGGTACTCATGCACCCTTTCATCGTCGGCGAAGTCGCTTGCGGCCATTTGCGCTCGCGGGCCGAGGTGCTGGGCCTGTTGCGGTCTTTGCCAGCGATTTCGATGGCGACGGATCAAGAAGTTCTGTATTTCATCGATAACCAGGCATTGATGGGACGGGGTATCGGCTATGTTGATGCCCATCTGCTGGCTTCAGTCCGGCTCAGTGGCGCCCGCCTCTGGACGCGTGACAAGCGTCTGCACACCATTGCGTCGGAACTGAGCCTCGCCCACTCCGAAACGCAGCATTGAAACCATCGCTTGAAACCCATGACCCAACGCCACTACAACCCCACCCAGCGCATCCTCGTTACCGGCGGCGCCGGTTTTCTGGGCAGCCACCTGTGCGACCGCCTGCTGGCGCAGGGGCACGACGTGCTGTGCGTTGACAACTTCTTCACCGGCACCAAGCGCAACATTGCCCATTTGCTCGACCACCCGCGCTTCGAGCTCACGAGGCACGACGTCACCTTTCCGCTTTACGTGGAGGTCGACCAGATCTACAACCTGGCCTGCCCCGCCAGCCCCATCCACTACCAGCACGACCCGGTCCAGACCACCAAGACCAGCGTGCACGGCGCCATCAACATGCTCGGGCTGGCCAAGCGGCTGCGCGCCAGGATCTTCCAGGCCAGCACCAGCGAGGTCTATGGCGACCCCGCCATCCACCCGCAGGTCGAGAGCTATTGGGGCAACGTCAACCCTATCGGCATCCGCAGCTGTTATGACGAAGGCAAGCGCTGCGCCGAAACGCTTTTTTTCGACTACCACCGCCAGCACCGGCTGCAGATCAAGGTGGCGCGCATCTTCAACACCTACGGCCCGCGCATGCACCCCAACGACGGGCGCGTCGTCAGCAACTTCATCGTGCAGGCGCTGCAGGGGCAAGCCATCACCCTCTATGGCGACGGCCAGCAAACCCGCAGCTTCTGCTACGCCGATGACCTGATCGAAGGCTTCCTGCGCCTCATGGCCACCGGCCCCGAGGTCACCGGCCCCATCAACCTGGGCAACCCCGGCGAATTCACCATCCGCCAGCTGGCCGAGCTGGTCATCGAGCTCACCGGCAGCGCCTCCAAACTCGTCTTCAAGCCCCTGCCGGCCGACGACCCCCTGCAGCGCCAGCCCGACATCACCCTGGCGCGCGACAAACTCGGCTGGGAGCCCACCGTGCCGCTGCGCGAAGGCCTGCTCCAAACCATTGCCTACTTTGATCAGTTGCTGTCGGCCGACCCGGCTATACCGTCCGTTTCCGGGTGATTACAATGATTGCATTGCAATCAAATCAGATCTTGTCATGAGCAGCATTACCGTCCGCAATCTCGACGAAACCGTCAAGAGCAGCTTGCGGGTGCGCGCGGCCCGCCATGGGTGGTCCATGGAGCAAGAGGTGCGGCACATTCTTCAGCTGGCTGTTGCACCCGAGCGGGCAGACCAGGCCAGTTTTGCTGAGCGGGTGAGTCGCCGGTTTGCCGGCCTGGACGCAGATTCACTCCCCATTCCTGGCCGGCAGGTCGCCCGTACTCCGCCAGGTTTTGACCCTGCATGACGTCTGGCTTCCTGCTCGACACCAATGTGCTTTCGGAGTTGATGCGCAGCCAGCCGGCAGAACCCGTATTGGCCTGGTTTGCCGCGAATACCCAGAGCGCCATGTTCACCAGCACCATCAATCAGGCCGAGATACTGGCGGGCATTGCTCTGCTGCCCGCCGGCCAGCGCCGCACAGCGCTGGCGTCAGCGGCAGAGCAACTTTTTGATGTGGACTTTGACGGACGTTGCCCAGGCTTTGACGCAGCCGCTTCCCGCAACTGCGCTTTCATCGTGGCGGCTCGCACGCGCCAGGGTCGCCCCATATCCACCGAAGATGCGCAGATTGCCGCCATCGCCCTGGCCGCAGGGTTGACCCTGCTAACCCGCAACATTCGCGACTTCGAAGGCATTGATGGGCTGGCCTTGGCAAACCCATGGCTGGAAGGCGCCGCACAATGAAGACCCCTTGGGTTTCAAAACAGCATTTTTCAAGAAGTTTATCTATCAATCCAGCGTCAAATGGTCATTTGTAGCTATCAAAACAAGAATAGCGGCAGACCTTGCCTGTCAACCACCCCATGTGCGGGATAGCCGGCATCTACGCCTTCAGCCCCTCAGCCCCGCCCGCTGACCGGGCCGAGCTGCGCACCATCCGCGGTCACGGGCCCGCGCATGGCGTGCACCGTCACGCGCGCAGAGATACGTGGCCTTTTTCCACACATCTCGTGTACTTCGATCAATTTCAAATCGTCGAACGATCATAGTTTGCTACCCATAACTGACTCAACGATGCCTGATAGAACCAGTCGTGCAGCATGGCTGGTCACCGGCGCTGCCGGCTTCATCGGCATGCACGTCTGCCAGCGTCTGCTGGAGCGGGGCGATGCCGTGCTGGGCATCGACAACCTCAACGACTACTACGACGTCGCCCTCAAGCGCGCGCGCCTGGCCCGGTTGCAGGCGCATCCCGGTTTCCGGTTTTCCCGGACCGACATCGCCGATGCGCCAGACCTTCAGCAGTTATTCGCAGAAAGCACCCCCGCCGGCGTGATTCACCTGGCCGCGCAGGTGGGGGTGCGCTATTCGCTGCAAAACCCCCGGGCCTATGTCGATGCCAACCTCGTCGGCTTCGCCAATGTGCTTGAAGCCTGCCGCCAGCATCAGGTGGCGCATCTGGTTTACGCCAGCAGCTCCAGCGTCTATGGCGGCAACACGGCGTTGCCATTCAGCGAGCACCAGAACGTCGACCACCCGGTCAGCTTGTACGCAGCCACAAAAAAGGCCAACGAGCTGATGGCGCACAGCTACAGCCACCTGTACCGCCTGCCCACCACGGCGCTGCGCTTCTTTACCGTCTATGGCCCGTGGGGGCGGCCCGACATGGCGCTGTTCCTGTTCGCCCGGGCCATGCTCGCCGGCCAGCCCATCGAACTGTTCAACCAGGGCCGCATGACGCGCGACTTCACCTACATCGACGACATCGTCGAGGGCGTGCTCCGCGCGGCCGACAAGCCCGCCACCGCCAGCGACGCGTTTGACCCATCCCGCCCCGACCCGGCCACCAGCAACGCACCCTACCGCGTGTTCAACATCGGCAACAGCCAGCCCGCATCGCTGCTCGACTACGTCAGCGCGCTGGAGGCCGGGCTGGGCGTTACCGCCATTCGCAAACTGTTGCCCGTGCAGCCTGGCGACATGCTGGACACCGCAGCCAGCACCGAGGAACTGGCGCGCTGGACGGGCTTCAGGCCCCAGACACCTGTGGCCGAGGGCGTCAAGCGCTTTGCCCACTGGTACCGCAGTCACTACCCATGAAGTCCCGCTCCATTCCATGTGCGGCATAGCCGGCATCTACGCTTTCAATCCGGCCGCTCCGCCGGCTGACCGGGCCGAGCTGCGCACCATTCGCGACCACATGGCTGCGCGCGGGCCTGATGGCCTGGGCGAATGGTTCTCAAGCGACGGCCGCGTCGCGTTCGGCCACCGGCGCCTGGCCATCATCGATTTGACAGACGCCGGCGCGCAGCCCATGCAAAGCGCCGACGGCCAGCTCGTCATCACCTTCAATGGCGAGATCTACAACTACCGCGAGCTGCGCAAGGAGCTTGAAGCCCAGGGCCACATCTTCCGCACCGGCTCCGACACCGAAGTGCTCCTGCACCTGTATCAGGCCAAAGGCACGGCCATGCTGCAAGACCTGCGCGGCATGTACGCTTTTGCGCTGTGGGATGCCGCCAAACAGGCCCTGCTGCTGGCGCGCGACCCCTTCGGCATCAAGCCGCTGTACTACACGCCCACCCGTTCCGGCACCGGCGCGAGCAGCGGCACCCTGCGCTTTGCGTCCCAGGTCAAGGCGCTGGTGGCCGGCGGCCAGATCGACACCGCGCCCGAGCCCGCCGGCCACACCGGCTACTACCTGTGGGGCAGCGTGCCCGCACCCTACACGTTGCACCGCGGCGTCCGCAACCTGCCGGCCGGGCACTTCATGTGGGTCGATGCCGGTGGCGCGGCCGAACCCCAGCCTTTCTGCCTCATCAACGACATCCTGGCCAGTGCCGCCCACAACCCGGCGCAGGGCAGCAAAGGTGATGCACTTGACGCCATCGGTGCCGCTGTGCGCGACAGCATCGCCGCACACCACGTGGCTGACGTACCGGTGGGCCTGTTCCTCTCGGCTGGCATCGATTCCGCCCTCATCACGGCACTCTCTGTCGAGCACGGCGAACGCCCGCACTCGCTCACGCTGGCCTTTGCCGAATACGTTGGCACCGCCAATGACGAATCTCCCTTGGCCGAGCAACTGGCAGCACAGTTCGGCACCCGCCACTCCACCGTGATGGTGCGCAAGGCCGACTTCGCCGAGCAACGCCAGCGCCTGCTGGCCGCCATGGACCAGCCCAGCATCGACGGTGTCAACGCCTGGTTTGTGGCGCAGGCCGCTGCCTCGCAGGGCATCAAGGTGGCGCTGTCGGGCTTGGGCGGTGATGAGCTGTTTGCCTCCTACCCCAGCTTCAGGGATCTGCCCCGCATGCGCAACCTGGCGCGCCCGTTTGCGCGCTGGCCCGCCCTGGGCAAGCGCCTGCGCAAAGCAACGCTGCCCCTTCTAAGCCGCTTCACCTCGCCCAAATACGCCGGCCTGCTCGAATACGGCGGTACCCTGGGCGGCGCCTACCTGCTGCGCCGCGCGCTGTACATGCCGTGGGAACTGGGCCAGGTGATCGGTGCAGACCTCGTCCGCCAGGGCTGGAAAGACCTGCAAACCCGCGCCCGGCTCGACGCCACCGCCGCCGGCATCCCGCAAGACCGCCTGGCCGTCTCCGCGCTCGAGATGTCGTGGTACATGCGCCACCAGCTGCTGCGCGACACCGACTGGGCCAGCATGGCGCAGTCGCTCGAAGTACGTGTGCCGTTTCTCGATGTGCCCCTGCTGCGCGCCGCAGCACCCTGGCTGGCCGCGCACCCGGGTCTGACCAAGCGGGCCATCGCCGCTGCGCTGGCGCCCGCCCTGCCGCGTTCCGTTCTGCACAAGCCCAAAACGGGGTTTTCGGTACCGGTGCGCGACTGGCTGATGGGCGACCTGAGTGCAACGCAGGAGCGGGGGATGCGTGGGTGGGCGCGCCATGTGCGCCGGCCTCAAGCGGGGTTAAAAGTATGAGGGTGCTTCTGCTGGTCACAGATGCTTATGGCGGTCACGGTGGCATTGCATATTACAACCGCTGCCTGACCGAGGCTCTGGCGGAGATTCCGGAAGTGACCGAGATCGTCGTCGTGCCTCGCGCCATACGCTTCGCACCTGCCGGCATGCCAAGCAAGGTACGCTTCGTGGCGCATGCCGCCGGCAGAAAATGGAAATTCATTCGGGCGGTGGCATCGCTTGCGGCCAGGCATTTTGACCTTTTGATATGCGGCCACATCAACCTATTGCCCTTGGCGGTACCTTTAGCCAAGCTCAAACGCGTACCGGCCGTGCTTCAGGTTCACGGTATTGACGTGTGGGAGCAGCCTGCCGCAAGTTTGGCCTTCTGGGCTCGACAAGTGGACGCCGTCTGGTCAGTCAGTGGCGTCACACGTGATCGCATGAACTCATGGGCAAAGCTGCCAGCCTCCACTTACACGATCATCCCCAACACCATTCACCTGGATCGCTATGGCCTGGCCCCGAAGCGGTCTGAGCTGGTGGCTCGTTACCAGCTTGCCGGCCGCAAAGTCATCATGACACTTGCGCGGCTGGCGGGCGACGAGCGCTACAAGGGCATCGATGAGATCCTCGAGGTGCTGGGCGCGCTGCTTATCCATGACCCCACACTGATATATCTGATTGTGGGAGACGGCGATGATGAGGCGCGGCTTCGAGCCAAGGCAGCATTGCTGGGCGTTGCCGACAACGTCGTGTTTGTCGGGTTTGTGGAGGAAGCCGAAAAGGCGGACTACCTGCGTCTGGCTGACGTATTTGCCTTGCCCGGGCGGGGTGAAGGCTTTGGCATCGTATTCCTCGAGGCACTGGCCTGCGGCGTGCCCGCCGTGGGCAGCCAGCTTGACGGCAGCCGCGAGGCCCTGCGTGGCGGCGAGCTCGGTGAACTGGCCGACCCGCGCGACCCGGCATCCATCAAGGCCTGCATCCTGCGGACTCTGGCCAGGCCAAAAGGTGTGCCGCCCGGCCTGGCGTACTTTGGCTGGCCCAACTTCCAGGCGCGGCTGGCACGTGCAGTAAGCTCGCTGGTGCCTGCCAAAGGCCCGCAAAACCCATGAACGCCCGCACCGACATCAGCGAAGAATTTTTCGGCCACGAGCACGTCACCGTGATCGAGCCGCCCAAGGGCTGGCACATGCTCAACTGGCGCGAGCTCTGGGCTTACCGCGAGCTGCTGTGGGTGCTCACCGCGCGCGACGTCAAGGTGCGCTACAAGCAGACGGTGCTGGGCGCCGCCTGGGCCATCATCCGGCCGTTTACCACCATGGTGATCTTCAGCGTGATCTTTGGCCAGCTGGCCAAGATGCCGTCAGACGGCTTCCCGTACCCGGTGTTCGTTTATGCCGGCCTGCTGCCGTGGACCTTTTTTGCCGGCGCCATTGGCACATCGGGCCAGTCGCTGGTGGGCTCGGCGCACCTGGTCAGCAAGGTGTATTTCCCCCGGCTGATCATTCCGCTGTCTTCCGTAGGCGCCGGTCTGGTGGACCTGCTGGTCTCCACCGGCATCTTGCTGCTCATGATGCTGTGGTACGGCGTGGGCTGGTCGCCCAACCTGCTGGCCGCGCCGCTACTGCTGCTGGCAGTCGTCTTCACCGCGCTGGGCGTGGGCACGCTTCTGTCGGCCCTGACGGTGGCGTACCGCGACTTCACCCACCTCACCCCCTTCATGGTGCAGATCTGGATGTACGCCACCCCGGTCATCTTCCCCGTCAGCCTGGTGCCCGAGCGCTGGCAGTGGCTGCTGTACCTCAACCCCATGACCGGCCTGGTCGAGGGCTTCCGCTCCGCCTTCCTGGGCAAGCCCTTTGACCTGACGGGTCTGGGCATCTCGTTTGCCATTGCCGTGGCTCTGTTTGCCATCGGGGTAGCGTATTTTGAAAAGGTGGAGCGCCGCTTTGCCGACATTATTTGAACTCAATCACATGACCAAATCCATACTCATCACTGGCGGCGCCGGCTTCATCGGCGTCAACAGCGCGCGCCATTTCGCTTCCAAAGGGTGGCAAGTCACCGTGGTGGACAACCTCTCGCGCCGCGGCACCGAAGACAACCTCCAGTGGCTGCAGGCCCAGTCGCCCATCGCCTTCGAGCGGGCCGACATCCGCGACGCCGCTGCCATGGAGCGCATCGTCGGCCAGGTCAAGCCCGACGTGCTGCTGCACCTGGCCGCCCAGGTGGCAGTGACCACCTCCGTCATCGACCCGCGCGAAGACTTCGAGATCAACGCCCTGGGCACCTTCAACATGCTGGAGGCCGTGCGCAAGCAAAGCCCCGACACCTTCTTCATCACCGCCTCCACCAACAAGGTGTACGGCAAGATGCACAACGTCGAGGTGGTCGAGCGCAACGGGCGCTACGAATACCGCGACCTCACCGATGGCGTCACCGAAGACCAGCAGCTCGACTTCCACTCACCCTACGGCTGCTCGAAAGGCGTGGCTGATCAATACACCATCGACTACAGCCGCATCTACGGCTTGCGCACGGTCGCCTTTCGGCAGAGCTGCGTCTACGGCACACGACAATTCGGCATTGAAGACCAGGGCTGGGTGGCCTGGTTCACCATCGCCGCCGTGCTGGGCAAGAAGATCACCATCTATGGCGACGGCAAGCAGATTCGCGACGTCTTGCATGTGGATGATCTGGTGCGCGCCTACGAGGCCGCCGCCAGCCACCAGGACCAGGCATCCGGCCAGGCATTCAACATTGGCGGCGGGCCGGGCAACACCATGTCGTTGCTGGAGCTGCTGGCCTACCTGAAGGAAGAGCTCAAGATCGACATCCCCCTGCAGTGGGACGACTGGCGCCCCGGCGACCAGCCCGTCTTCGTCTGCAACCTGAAAAAGGCCAACGATCTGCTCGGCTGGCAGCCGGCCATTTCCGTGCGCGACGGGGTCAAGTCCCTGAGCCAGTGGGTCAGCCAGAATCGTGAGCTTTTCAATTGGCTCAAGTGAGGAAGCACGTTCTGTGATGGCGGTATCCGTTCAGCTCGAAGCGGTCCTCGCTCTGACATGACCAAGCCAGCCATTCAGGTTGAAGGCCTGGCGAAAGAGTACGTCGTTGGCCGCGCCAGCCAGCCGCTTGGTACGTTTTACGACCTGCTGGCCAGCGGGCTGAAGGCGCC
>JACSRS010000110.1 GCA_014879655.1 Burkholderiaceae bacterium | reverse complement strand
AAAGGAGTCTGCCCATGTTCAAGAAAATCCTGGTTCCCGTCGATGGTTCGCCCACTTCGCAACAGGCCGTCTCGCGCGCCGTTGCGCTGGCCAAGGCTTTTGACGCCGAAGTGTTTGCCATCTACGTGATCGACCCCTATCCGTTCACTGGCGTCGGTACCGATTTCGCCTATGGCCAGTCTCAGTATCTGGAAGCGGCCACCTTCGAGGCCAACAACGCCATTCGCGGCGCGCGCGAAGCCATCGAAGCCTCGGGCGTCAAGGTCGACACCCGCGTGGTCGAGGCCAATGCCCCCTGGCGCGGGATTCTGGAAACCGCCACCGAGCTGGGCGCCGACCTCATCGTGATGGGATCGCACGGCCGGCGCGGGCTGGAAAAGCTGGTGCTGGGCAGCGTGGCGCAACGGGTGCTGTCCCACGCCCATCTGCCGGTGATGGTGGTGCGCGACTGATTCGCCGAGCGCCGGTGCCGTCCGCAGCCGGTCCGGCTATGCAATGAGCGCATCCGAATCCTTTGACGTCGTCATCGTCGGCGCGGGCATCGCCGGCGCGTCGCTGGCCTGGCGGCTGGCATCGCAGCGCCGCGTGTTGCTGCTTGAGCGCGAGGTGCAACCCGGCAGCCACGCCACCGGCCGTTCGGCCGCGATGTTCATGGAGAGCTACGGCCCGCCTGCCGTGCGGGCTCTCACCCGTGCCAGCAGGGCGTTCTACCTGCAGCCGCCGGAAGGCTTTGCAACCGGCCCCCTGCTGACACCGCGTGGCTCGCTGTACGTGGCTGCGCCTGGGCAGGGTGACCTGCTGGAGCAGACCCGTACTGAACTGGCCGACGGCTGCCCCGACCTGCAGGTACTCGATGCAGCCGCCGCGCTGCGCCGCCTGCCGTGCCTGCGCGCCGATCAGGTGCTGGGCGCGCTGTATGACGGGAACGGATTCGATATAGACGTCGATGCGCTGCTGCAGGGCTTTTTGCGTGGCTTGCGCAAGCTCGGCGGCACGGTGCGGACCGGCGCTGCGCTGACAGCGGCTGAACGTGTTGACAATGCAGGGGCGCCAGCCTGGCAACTGACCCTGGGCGACGGCACTTCGTTGCAGGCGGGGCTTCTGGTCAACGCGGCCGGTGCCTGGGCCGACGAAATCGCCGCACTTTGCGGCGCGGCCGCCGTCGGTCTGCAGCCCAAACGCCGCAGCGCCTTCACCTTCGCGCCGCCTGCCGGCGCGGACGTCTCGGATTGGCCAGCGGTGGTCGGCATTGATGAAAGCTGGTACTTCAAGCCCGACGCCGGCCAGTTGCTGGGCTCGCCGGCCAACGCCGACCCGGTGCCGCCGCACGATGTGGTGCCCGAGGAACTGGACATTGCGCTGGGCATCGACCGCATCCAGACCGCGACGACGCTGATCATCCGCCGACCCACCAGCACCTGGGCCGGGCTGCGCTCGTTCGTGGCGGATGGCGAACCGGTGATCGGTCCCGACGACGCCTGCCCGGGTTTTTTCTGGCTGGCCGGGCAGGGCGGCTACGGCATCCAGAGCGCGGCCGGCGCTTCGCTGCTGGCGGCCAGCCTGATCTTGGGCGAGCCGCTGCCGGCCGAACTGGCCCGCGAAGGGGTGGACCCGACCGTCGTTTCGCCGCAGCGTTTGCGCTGACACGGCGTGGGTTCGCGCGCAGGCGGCCCCCCTCGTTGCACCCCAAAAAGACCGCTCGGCGCAGGGGACCCTTGGTGCTTTTTCAGATCGTTTTGATGTATTTTTTTGCCCTATTCCAGCGTCAAATGGTGCTTTTCAGCTATGATTTCAGGAATAAAAAAGGGCCCGTGAAGGCCCTTTTTTGACCCCGCCGCACTTGCCGGCGGGGGCGTTCACCCGAAACCGCGGATTTACATGCGCTCGAAGATGGCGGCGATACCCTGGCCGCCGCCGATGCACATGGTCACCAGCGCGTAACGGCCTTGCACCCGCTGCAACTCGTACAGCGCCTTGACGGTGATCAGCGCGCCGGTGGCACCGATCGGGTGGCCCAGCGAAATGCCGGAACCGTTGGGGTTGACCTTGGCCGGGTCCAGGCCGAGTTCGCGCGTGACGGCGCAGGCCTGGGCGGCGAAGGCTTCGTTGGCCTCGATCACGTCCAGGTCGTTCACCGTCAGGCCGGTCTTCTTGAGCACCGCCTGCGTGGCCGAGATCGGGCCAACGCCCATGATCTTGGGATCCAGGCCGGTGTGGGCGTAGCCGACCAGGCGAGCCATCGGCTTGGCGCCGCGCGCCTTGGCGGCGCCGGCTTCCATCAGCACCACGGCCGAGGCGGCGTCGTTGATGCCCGAGGCGTTTCCGGCGGTGACCGTGCCGTTTTCCTTCACGAACACGGGCTTGAGCTTGGCCATGTCGGCCATCTGGCAGTTGGGACGGAAGTGTTCGTCGGTGTCGAACAGGGTGTCGCCCTTGCGGCTCTTGAGCGTGACCGGAACGATCTGGTCCTTGAAGTAGCCGGCTTCGGTGGCGCGCTGGGCACGGTTGTGGCTCTCGACGGCCAGCGCGTCCTGCATTTCGCGGGTGATGCCGAACTTGGCTGCCACGTTTTCGGCCGTCACGCCCATGTGGATGGTGTGGAACGGGTCATGCAGCGCGCCGACCACCATGTCGATCATCTTCACGTCGCCCATGCGGGCACCCCAGCGGGCGGTGAGGCTGGCGTAAGGGCCGCGGCTCATGTTCTCGGCGCCGCCGCCAATGGCGATGTCGGTATCGCCCAGCAGGATGGACTGGCTGGCGCTGACGATGGCCTGCAGGCCGGAGCCGCACAGGCGGTTGACGTTGAAGGCCGGCGTGCCCTCGGCGCAGCCGCCGTTGATGGCCGCCACGCGCGAGAGGTACATGTCGCGCGGTTCGGTGTTCACCACGTGGCCGAAGACGACGTGACCGACGTCCTTGCCGTCCACGCCGGCGCGCGCCAGCGACTCGCGCACCACCTGGGCGGCCAGGTCGACGGTGGGAATGTCCTTCAGGCTGCCGCCGTAGGTACCAATGGCGGTGCGCACACCGCTGACAACAACAACTTCACGGCTCATGGGGGTGTCTCCTGTGACGGGTTTGGAAAAACTGCAAGTCTGGCGCGCAAAGGCTACACGCGGCTGACGCCAGCGCCAGGTTTTGATGCAGATCAAATTATTGGCGTGATGCCTGCGGGCGCCCGTTCACGCCGTTGTCATCAAACCGCCACGAGCCGGGGCTACGCTGACGATCTTGCCGCAGTGCATGACGCCGCCGGCCCTTGTGATGATTGAAAGCGGATTCCGACCATGAACGCCACCGACGAAGAGCTGATGCGCCGCATCCATGAAGACCTGATCGACGGCTACGACGAAGAGCTGGAAATGGAGCTTGAAGACCGCACGCTGGCCGAATTGACCGGCGACAGTGCGCCCGATTTCACGCGGGAGAGCAAACCGGCGCGCCAGCGCTATTTCCGCGAACTGTTCCGCTTGCAGGGCGAACTGGTCAAGCTGCAGGACTGGGTGGTGGCCAGTGGCCACAAGGTGGTGATCATTTTTGAGGGGCGCGACGCCGCCGGCAAGGGCGGCGTGATCAAGCGAATCACCCAGCGGCTGAATCCCCGCGTCTGCCGCGTCGCCGCGCTGCCGGCGCCCAATGATCGCGAGCGCACGCAATGGTATTTTCAGCGTTATGTGTCGCACCTGCCGGCGGCCGGCGAAATGGTGCTGTTCGACCGCAGCTGGTACAACCGCGCCGGCGTCGAGCGGGTGATGGGTTTTTGCAGCGATGAGCAGTACGAGGAGTTCTTCCGCACGGTGCCCGAGTTCGAGAAGATGCTGGTGCGCTCGGGCATCCAGCTGATCAAGTACTGGTTCTCGATCTCGGACGATGAACAGAACCTGCGCTTTCTGGGCCGCATCCATGACCCGCTGAAGCAGTGGAAGCTCAGTCCGATGGATCTGGAGTCGCGCCGCCGCTGGGAGGACTACACCCGGGCCAAGGAAGTGATGCTGGAGCGCACCCACATCGAAGAGGCGCCGTGGTGGATCGTGCCGGCCGATGACAAGAAGAAGGCGCGCCTGAACTGCATCGCCCACCTGCTCGCGCAGATGGACTATGTGGAGACGGAGCGGGCGCCAGTCGTGCTGCCACCGCGCGAGCGCCACGACGACTACACCCGCCGACCGGTGCCGCGCGAGATCCTGGTTCCGCAGATCTATTGAGCGACCGCAGCAGCCCGCGGCTGGCTGACGGCGCGGGTTCAGTCGCGGATATCCGCCACCGGGTTGGCGCCGAAATCGGCGCGCTGAAGGAAGGCCAGGATGTTGCGGGCGGCGTCTTCGGGCGTGGCGAGCAGGCCCTTTTCCTTCATGCCGGTGAAGTTGGCCCTGTCGGGGAACGCGGCCGCATCGGCGCTGCGAAGCTGCACCTGCATGTCGGTGTCGATCACGCCGGGCGCCAGCGAGCACACCTTGGCGCCGCGCGGCAGCAAGGCTTCTTCCAGCGCCAGGCAGCGGGTGAAATGGTCCATGCCGGCCTTCGCCGCACAGTAGCCGGCCTGCGAGGCCATGGCCCGCCGACCCAGGCCCGACGAAATGTTGAGCACCTTCAGCTCGCAGCCCCAGCCGCGCGTGGCGTGCAGGAAGGCGGCCGTCAGCAGCATCGGCGCTTCCAGCCCGACGCGCAGCGCCTGCGACAAGTTGGCCGCGTCGGCGTCGCGCAGCGGCCCGATGCGGGCAATCACGCCGGCGTTGTTGATCAGCGTGGCACTGGCATACCGGCGCGGCGGCAGCTCGCCCAGCCAGTGCGCCAGGCGCGCGCTGGCGGTGGCGCCATCGGCCAGGTCCTGCTGCCACTGCAGCAGTTCGCAGCCCTTGTCCATGGCAGCCTCGGTCAGGGCGTCGCTGGTCTGGCGCGACAGGGTCAGCAGGGTGTCGCCCGGTTGCAGCAGTTGCAGGCCCATGGCCAGACCCATGCCACGCGAGGCGCCGGTGAGGATGGTGAGGTGTTGTGTCATGCGGTCATGGTAACGGGGCGGTCGGCCCGATGGCAAACGGTCGCATCGATGGCGGCAGCCGCGTGGGGTGATGGCCGCTGCGCGGTGGATCAGAACGGCGGCGGACTGTGCAAGGCCAGCAGCTGGCCGGTCAGCGGGTGGGCAAAACGCAGCGCCGTGGCGTGCAGCAGCAGGCGGGGTGCCAGGGCGGCGACCGGCGCTGGCGCATAGAGGGCGTCACCGACGATGGGATGGCCAATGGCCTGCAGGTGCAGCCTGAGCTGGTGGGTTCGGCCGGTCAGCGGTTCCAGTTCGACCCGGGTGGTGGCGGGTGGCGGCTGGTACGCGGGGGCGCCAGCGGGTGCGTCGGCGGCCAGTCGCCAGCGCGTTCGGCTGGGCTTGCCGTGTTCCGTGTCGACCTTGCTGAGCGGGCGGTTGGGCCAGTCGGGCATCAGCGGCAGGTCGATCAGGCTCCAACCTTCTTCGTCTGCTCCGCTGGCAGCCAGCGTTCGCAGGTCGCCGTCCGCCACGGCGATGTAGCGCTTGAGCACCTGGCGCGCTTCGAAGGCCTTGCCCAGCAGGCGCTGCGCGACCACGCCACGGGCCATCACCAGCAGACCCGAGGTGGCCATGTCCAGCCGGTGCACGACCAGCGCATCGGGGAATTTGCGACGTGCGCGTTCGCTCAGGCAATCCTGCTTGTCGTCGCCTCGGCCCGGTACCGACAGCAGCCCGGCCGGTTTGTCCAGCACCAGCAGCGCTTCGTCTTCGTACAACACCGTGATGTCGCCGGCCGGCAGATTCGACGGACCGGTGTTCATGCACCCAGCACGGTGGCCAACTCGTTTGCATCCACCGTGCGCGCGGCGCCGAAGCCGGCTACCTGCCGCGCCTGCGCAGGCGTGACCAGCACGAACAGGAAGTCGCCCAGCGCGGTCATCGGTTCGGCCTCGGGAAAGCGTTGCAGGTAGGCGGCGCGCGCTGCGGCTTCATCGCCGCTGCCGCGCTCGCAGGGGCGCGCCGCGCCTTCCAGCGTGACCCGTGCCAGCGCGTGCACCGGCTCGCCGTCGATTTCTGCCGCCATCACCATCAGCGAGACCGCCGGGCGCGCCAGCAGGTTGCGCGTGTGCGCGGCCAGGCCGCTGACGTGCAGCACCAACGCGCGCTGCGCCGGCAGCGGTGCAAACGGCACCATGGAGACGAACGGCTGGCCGTTGATGGCGTCCAGCGTGCCCAGCGCGGCGGTGCGGCGCGCGGCGAGCAGTTCGCGCAGCGCCCGGGTCAGGCGGGGCTCGTGGCTCATCGGCGTGCAGGTAGCTGGCGCAGCTGCTCGCGCAGCATGAAAAGGTAAAGGCTCTCGACCTTTTCCCGCGCCCAAGGTGTCTTGCGCAGGAACTTCAGGCTCGACGCGATGCTGGGGTCGTGGGTGAAACAACGGATGGCAATTCGCTCACCCAGACCTTCCCAGCCGTAATGCTCGACCAGCGTGGTCAGGATGGCCTGCAAGGTCAGGCCGTGCAGTGGGTTGCGAGGCTGTGCGGGGGCGGGCGGCGCGGCGGTGGTCATGGATAGATTCTGGCACTGGCCGACGCAAGACCCTGCATTTCTGCGGATACCGGCGACGCCTTGTCAGCGGCAACGGCCGCAGGCAAACTGACCGCCAGCAAAGGGCGCTGCAGGGGGCGCCGATGAAACACCAGGAGCGAACCACATGAAAAACAAGCACATCCTGCTGATCCAAGGGCATCCGGACCACAGGCAGCGGCACTTCGGTCATGCGCTCGAAGACGCCTACGCGGCCGGCGCGCAGGCCGCCGGCCATCTGGTGCGGCGCATCAACGTCGCGTCACTGGAATTTCCGCTGCTGCGCAGCCAGACCGAGTGGGAGACCGGTGTGTTGCCGCCCTCGCTGGCGCAGGCCCAGGCCGACATCGCCTGGGCGAATCACCTGGTGCTGTTTTTCCCGCTGTGGCTGGGCGACATGCCGGCGTTGCTGAAAGGCTTTCTGGAGCAGGTGGCGCGGCCGGGTTTTGCCTTCAAGGGCGGCGAAGGCAACCCGTTCGGTCGCAAGGGCCTGACCGGCCGCTCCGCACGTGTCGTGGTCACGATGGGCATGCCGGCGCTGGTGTACCGCTGGTACTTCCGGGCGCACAGCGTGAAGTCGCTGGAGCGCAACGTGCTGGGCTTCGTCGGTATCTCGCCGGTGCACGAGACGCTGATCGGCCTGGTCGACCGCCTGGACGCGGCCGGTATCGATCAGTGGAAGGCCAAGCTGGATCGCATGGGTTCACGCGCCGATTGAGCCCGGCGGTCTCGGCCCGCCGATGCCGTGCTAGCGGGGGTGATGACCGACGGAATTCAATTGATTTCCGTCAAGCCCTGCCGCCGCCGTTTGCGCCAGACTGGCCCTATGTCATCCATTGTTTGCCGTTGTTGCCAATTTTTCCTGCCGGCCCTGCTCGGCCTGCTGGCGGGCTGCGCCAGCGTGTCATCGCAGAACCAGTTGTCCGATGTGCTGCTGCCGAGCAGCAGTTCCGTCTCGAAGTCGCCGTTCGACAGCTACGAAGCGGCGCGCGATGCGCTGGAGAAGACCGTTCCCTACCAGACCACGCTGGCCGAACTGAAAGAACTGGGGTTCGACCCCGACGCCACCGCCAACGTCACGGTCATCCCGTATCCGGAAGTCGTCAGCCGGCTTGCACCCTATTCGGGCGTTGCGCTCGATGCACTCGACCCCGGCGTGCGCGACTGTATCCTGGCGCAGACGCGCTGCGTCGCCTATGTGTTCCGCTTCGGCCGCAACGACCGGCAGCGCAACGGCAACGTGGTGCTGGACTTCTTCAACTTCCAGCGACAGGTGCACATGACCGGCTGGCAGTTCGAAGGCATGGTGGTCGTTCGCAGCGGCGTGGTGCTGTTTCGCAACGTGGCTGGCGAGCCGCGCCTGGACACGCAGGAAAAGACCACCAACCCGCTGGGCCCGCTGCAGCGTTCGGGGGAATCGAGCGACCTGCTGCTGAGGTGAAGCGACACGAGTTCCGACCCGGGATCCCGCCTGGGTGCGACGGGTTCCCGCAGGCGGCTCAGGCGTCGCCGAACGAGACGCCGATCTGCCGCGCGGCGATGAGCAGCGGGTGGTCCATCGGCACGCGTCGATTCTTGCCTGCCACCTGACCCAGCGGGATGCTGTCCAGGCGCCCGCCGGCCAGCGTGACCATGCGGTTGAACTTGCCCTGCTGCACCAGTTGCGCGGCCTGGTTGCCGAACTGCGTGGCCAGCACCCGGTCGAAGGGCGTGGGCCGGCCGCCCCGTTGCACGTGGCCGAGCACGGTGGCACGCACCTCGCTGCCCAGGTGCGGCTGCAGCCATTCGCGCAACACGTTGGCGACGCCTCCCAGGCGGATCGGATCGGGGCTGTCGGTCATCATGCGCTCGATGGTCATCGCGCCGCCGCGCGGCTTGGCGCCCTCGCCGATGCAGATCACGGTGTAGTGCTGGCGGTGTTCGCGCGCCAGGCAGGCGTCCAGCACTGCCTGCGGGTTGTAGTCGATCTCGGGCAGCAGGATCACGTCGGCGGCGCCGGCCACGCCCGCTTCCAGTGCGATCCACCCGGCATAGCGGCCCATGGTCTCGACGATCATCACCCGGCCGTGGCTCTGGCCGGTGGTCTGCACCCGTTCCAGTGCTTCAGTGACAGTGGCCACGGCCGTGTCGAAGCCGAAGCTGCGCTCGCAGCCCTCGATGTCGTTGTCGATGGTCTTGGGCACGCCCACCACCGGCAGGCCGCAACCGGCCAGGCCGTGGGCGATGGCCATGGTGCCGTCGCCGCCGATGGCGACCAGCGCGTCCAGCCCGTGCTTGCGGGCGGTGGCGAGCGCCGCTTCGGTGTCGGCCTCGCTGGCCATGGGGTTGGCCCGGTTGCTCGTGCCCAGAATGGTGCCGCCCGAAAACAGGATGCCGCTGACCGCGCGCCAGTCGAGCACGCGTGTGCGGTCCTGCATCAGGCCCGAAAATCCGTCTTCGATGCCGATCACCTCGGCGCCACACTGGCGCAGCAGCGATTTGGTGACTGCACGGATCACCGCGTTGAGGCCTGGACAGTCGCCGCCTCCGGTGAGTACGCCGATTCGCATGGGTTTTTCCTTTGCTGCGGTTGGGATCGCTCCTGAAAACGCCACCGCGCGTCTGCGGCGACAATCAGGGGTTGTCAGATTCTCCACATCCTGCCACGCGCAGGTGATCATTTCATGTCCCACGTCAAAATCCGTCCCGCCACCCAGCGTGACGTCGCTGCCATTGCCGCCGTTCATGTCCAGACCTGGCGCGAGGCCTACCAGGACCTGCTGCCGCAGGCCGACCTGGACAAGCTGTCCGTCGAGAAACGCAAGGACCAGTGGCGCGAAGCCGTCGAGTTCAATGATCCGCAGGTGCAGGTGGCCATCGACGGTGACCGGCTGGTCGGCTTCGTCGGTTTCGACCGCTCGCGCGACCCCAAGTCCCGCCCGACCACCGGTGAAATCTGGGCCATTTATGTGCTGCCCGGCGACTGGGACACCGGGGTCGGTCTGGCGCTGTGGGACGCGGCGCGGGACGGGCTGGTGGAAGAAGGTTGCACCGAGGTCACGCTGTGGGTGATGCTGCGCAACGAACGCGCCTTGCGCTTCTTCGAGCTGGCCGGCTTCAAGCGTGAACTCAACACCGCCCGCACCACGCCCGCCGGCAGCATCAAGGTCGAAGAGATTCGCCTCAAGCGCAGCCTGATCTGAGGCGGCTGGCGCGCACCGATGAACCCGCTTGCTGCCATTGGCCGTGTTGCCATGCCCTTCGCATGGCACGGCTGTCTGCGCCCAACCGGCGCCGGAGGCCGGCAGTGAGCGTTCTGCTGGCGCCGATGGAGGGCATGCTCGACTACACGCTGCGCGACGTGCTGACGCGTGTCGGTGGCGTCGAGCGCTGCGTCTCGGAGTTCATCCGAATCACCGACCAGCTGCTGCCCGAGCGGGTGTTCACCCGCATCGTGCCCGAGCTGCGCAACGGCAGCCGCACGCCAGCCGGCGTTCCGGTGCGCCCGCAGCTGCTGGGCTCCGACCCCGTCTGTCTGGCCGAAAACGCCGCGCGGCTGGCCACGCTCCATCCCGCCGGCATCGACCTCAATTTTGGCTGCCCGGCGCGCACCGTGAACCTGCACCGGGGTGGCGCGGTGCTGCTCGACGAACCCGAACTGGTGGGCCGCATCGTGGCCGCTGTGCGCCAGGCGGTGCCGGCTCAGATTCCAGTGTCGGCCAAGATGCGGCTGGGCTTTGCCGACGACGCGCCGGCGCTGGATTGCGCCCGCGCCATCGAGGCCGGTGGCGCCAGCGAACTGGTGGTGCATGCGCGCACCAAGGCGCACGGCTACCGCCCGCCCGCCTACTGGGAACGGGTGGCCGACGTGCGTGCGGCGGTGCGCCTGCCGGTGGTCGCCAACGGTGAAATCTGGAGCGTGCAGGACGCGCTGCGCTGCCGCGAAGTCAGCGGCTGCCAGACGCTGATGATTGGGCGCGGGCTGATGCGCAACCCCGGCCTGGCGCTCGAAATTCTTGCTGTGGACCGTGCGGCGGCCGGCCAGGATGCCGGCAGTTCCGGTCGTGTGGGGGTCAGCTGGTCGGCGATGCTGCCGCTGATCGGGCTTTTCTGGGAGCGGATCGCCACCCATGTGGCGCCGCGCCACCGCGCCGGGCGCCTCAAACAGTGGCTGAACCTGCTGCGGCGGCACTATCCGGAGGCACAGGACGCGTTCGAGACACTGCGCGAATCGAACGACCCGGTACACGTCAGCCGCTGGCTGGCGCTGCAGACCTGGCCCGAGGGCGTCGAGACCGGTCACGCGGCGGTGTCTGCGGCAAACCAGCCGCTGGCGCTGGCCGCCTGAGGCCGCCGGATGACGGTCGCCGCAATCATCGAATGGCATGAAGGCGGTGCGTCCCGCCAGGCGCTCTGGCGCAGCGAGGCCGGGGCGCCGGCGCCCCGGCGCGTGATGCTGGCCGACGACACGCTGGCGGCTGATGCAGCCTATCGGCTCGCCTGTGAAGGCACGGCGCTGCTGTGGCGGGGCGACTTCCAGAACGCGCGCCAGCTGCTGCAGGCGATGGCCAGACGGGTCACGGGCCGCGCCGGTGGCGGACGCAAGTCCGGAGCGGACCCGAAGGGCGGCGGCAAGAGGCCGCCGAAAACCGCGCCTCACCCGCAGCAGGTCGCCGGCGCCGGCATGGGCCCCGGCGCCACGGCTTTGCCGGCCGCAGCGGCCGCGTTTCACCTGCACCGCCAGGCGCAGGCGCAGCGGGCGCGGGTGCTGGGCCAGTTGCTGATCGAACTGCAACCCGACCGCCGGATCGCGCTTCGCCGCGCGCCGGACCTGCGCGATGCCTGCGCCGGTGCCTGGGGAGCCGTCGAAGCAACTCCTGAAACAGGCACGGTGGTCAGCCTGCGTGAACTGCTGGGCATCGTTGGTGCCCACGAATGGCGCAAGGCCGGCGTGCCCGTCGCCGCGCTGCAGGGCACGGGCGACGGCCGCATCCATCCGCACTACGGCGTGTTTTCGCCGGTGCGGGGCGAATACGTCGACCTGGTCGCCCGGGCGCCGTTGCCGTTAACGGACCTGGCGATGGACGTTGGCACCGGCACCGGCGTGCTGGCCGCTGTGCTGGCGCACCGAGGCGTGCGCCGGGTGATCGCCACCGATCAGGACCCGCGCGCGCTGGCCTGCGCGCAGGACAACATCCACCGGCTCGGGCTGGCCGGACGGGTCGATATCGTGCAAGCCGACCTGTTCGCGCCGCTGGCGCTGACCGGGCCGGTTCCGCTGATCGTCTGCAACCCGCCCTGGGTGCCGGCGCGGGCGAATTCACCGATCGAACACGCCGTGTATGACCCCGACAGCCGCATGCTGCGGGGATTTCTGGCGGGGCTGGCCGCCCATCTGGCGCCGGATGGTGAGGGCTGGCTGATCCTGTCCGACCTCGCCGAGCACCTGCAACTGCGCCCCCGCGAGCAGCTGACGGGCTGGATCGAGGCGGCGGGGCTGCAGGTGCTCGGCCGGCTGGATGCCCGGCCGCAGCATCCGAAGGCGGCTGATCCCGGCGATCCTCTTTACCGGGCGCGCGCGGCCGAGGTGACCTCGCTGTGGCGGCTGGCGGCCCGGTCCGGCTGAGGGTCTGTTCGAGGTCCGGGCGGCGGCAATGGGGCAGCCCCGGTTTTCTCCATCTATTGATGAAAATCGGCAGTAGCCAGCGTCAAACTGTGAGTTGATGCTATTGAATCAGGATTCATATCCGTCGGACGGGATAGCTGATTGGGGCATTCAGCAGGGCGTTTGAAGGCTGTGACGGCTTCACCACAGCGCTGCAATTTGTAACGAATCAAGACCCTGTAACCAGATGCTGCGCCGTTAAACTGTTTGCAATCTCCCGCCGGCCAATGGACGTCTCCAATCCCCTCCTGCAACGCTGCTTCAAGGAAGCCGCCTCGCTCTCCAAGAGCGCGCTGGAGCGGTGTATCGATGCCGCTGTGCAAGCGTTGCGGGACCAGGAGGACGCAACCAGCCGCATTGCCGAGCGCGACCTGCTGGCGCAGGCCCATATCGGCCTGCTGCAACAGCGCGAGGTGCTGGCGCGGCGGTTCGAGTCGGACCTGCTGGTGGCGTTCAGCAACAGTGACGAAGCGCCCACCCGGGGTCTGCCTCTGGAAGCGGTGACGACGCTGCCCGGTGAGCTCAACACTGACATCGCCAGTCTCTCGCTGGTCGATGACGACCAGGTCACGCAGGACATCGAATTCGCGCGTCTGTCCCAGCAGTTGCGGCTGAAGTCGGACGCGGTGATGGCCGACGTGGACGCGCTGGTCTGTTCGGCGATGGGGCTGGAGCGGGTGCAACCCGAACGCAATCCCCTGCGACCCGAAGTGTTTGCCCGGGCGTTGCGCGTTGTCATGCACAGCGCCGGCTCCGACGCGGTCGTGCGCACACTCTGGCTGCGCCAGCTGGGCGAACCGATGGGCGTCAGCCTGCGCGAGATCTACGAGCGGCTGATCAAGCAGTTGCAGGGTGCCAATGTGCAAGCGGTCAGCTACCGTTTTGTCCCCATGGGCGGTGGAGGGGGCGGCGGCGCTGGCGGCGGCCGCATGACCGGCACGGCGGTGCGAGGAGGCAGCGGGAAAGGCGCCGCGCCGGGGCATCCCGGCGGTGCCGGCGGTCCGGCCGGTGGTCACGGAAGCCGCGGCAGTGGCTGGCAGGGCCATCAGGGCGAACAGGACTGGCAGGGCGACGGCGGCTGGAGCGAGCAGGGCTCGCAGTGGGACGAGGACGGGGAACCGCTGGAGAGCTTTGCCAATCCCTACCAGGCGTCCGACCACGGTGCGCTGCTGCAGGATTTTCTGGCCAGCGAGGGCGTCAACGGCCGGGCCCGGCTGAACGAGAGCTACTACGCACGGGTCGAGTCCGAGCTGCAGGCTTTGCGCGCCGAAGTGGCGCAATTGCACGATTCGCTGCGGGCGCCGCTGGATGGCGGGGACGAGGGCCGCCACCGCCCACGCGACGAACGGGACGGGCTGGGCGGCGAGAGCCCGCTGGACGCGAGGGATTGGGGCGAATTTGCCGGCGCCAGCGCGCGCAAGCTGGTGCGCGCCGAGCTGAAGAAGCAGGCCACCCACGTCAACCAGGTGCTGGGTCTGGAAGTGGTGCGCCAGCTGGTGGACCACGTGGCGCAGGACCCGCGTCTGCTGCTGCCGGTGCGCGAAGCCATCGTCGCGCTGGAGCCGTCGCTGCTGCGTCTGGCCCTGGTCGATCCGCGCTTCTTCACTGACGAGCGCCACGACGGCAGACGCCTGATGGAGCGCGTCGCACAGCGCAGCTTCCGGTACAACGACACCGACAGCCCCGGTTTCAGCGAGTTTTTCGACGAAGTCCGGCGCACCTTCAACCACCTCAACAGCCTGCAGGTCGAAAGCAGTGCGCCGTTTAGCGAAGCGATCGACGCGCTGGAGGCAACCTGGCGCGACGCCGATCGCAACGAAGAGGCACACCAGCAGGCGGTGCTCGAAGGCCTGCGTTTCGCCGAGGAACGCCAGGCGCTGGCCGACCAGGTCGCCTACGACATGAGTTCACGGCCCGACCTGGACAAGGTTCCGGCGGCTGTGCTCGACTTCCTCTACGGCCCCTGGGCGCTGGTGATCGCCCACGCCCGGTTGCAGGACAAGGGCCGGCAGATCGACCCGGGCGGCTACTCGCTGCTGGTTTCCGACCTGGTCTGGAGCGTGAAGGCCGACTTCACGCTGCGCCAGCCGGCCAAGCTGATGGAGATGATTCCGGGCCTGCTGCGCAGGATCAATGCCGGGCTCGACCTGATCGGCCAGGATCCGCGCGACCGGGCGCCGTTCATGGATGTGCTGATGCGCCTGCACCAGCCTGTGCTGCAGCTGCGGCGGCGCAAGTTCGAGCAGGACCTGAGCGAATCGGCGTCGATGCCGCTGGAGTCGGACCTGATGCCCGCCACCGCCGAGCAGCGCATTCCAAAAAAGGCCGAACAGCCCTGGATGGCGCCGCAGGAGCAGGACGATGCCGGCTTTCTCGATACGCTGCCCTCAGCGCCCGTGGAGCTGGAAGACGATGGCGTCACCCCCATCAGCGAGGCTGCTGTGGCCGAAGCGTCAGTCGGCGGGACTGACGTCGCGCAGACCGGCTCGTCCGGCCTGACGCCGGAGCCCGCAGTCGACCCGGCGCAGGAGCGGGAGCGTATCAGTCAGGTGCTTGACGGCCTGCGCACCGGCGTCTGGGTGGACCTGTTCTCGCACCAGCAGTGGCTGCGCGCCCAGCTCGTCTGGGCCAGCGCGAATGGCGTGCTGTTCATGTTCATCAGCCACGGCGGCCGACCGCACTCGATGACGCGGCGCAGCATCGAGCGGCTGGTCAGCAACCGCCTGCTCAAGCCGGTGGCGTCGCAAGGCGTGGTGTCGCGTGCGCTGGACACGCTGAAGAACGATGTCGAGGCGGCCAGCCAGCGCGGCAGGAACGCGCCCGTGCCCGACTCTGGCGCGCAGTCGCTTCGGGGCGATTTCGAAACCGAGCCGGCCTGAGCGGCGCGTTCGGCCCCCTTCGGTGAGGGAGAAGGGTGAAAGAGCAGATTTTTCGGTCAAACAGCCAAAGATCCAGCGTCAAATAGATAAGTGTTGCTATGAATACAGGAGTATTTTCCAGCCTGTTGGATGCTCCCTCGGTCGCTGGCTGGCATCTGGCAGGATGATCGCGGGCGAGCCGACTCCTTCGCCACCGCCGCCGGGTCACAATCGCTGCCTGGGCACCACCCGCCTGCCCGGCATTCCCCCACCAACCTGAAAGACAGCGACACCGCCATGGCGATCCAGTGGTTCCCCGGTCACATGCACCTGACGCGCAAGGCGATCACCGAGCGCGTGAAGGACATCGACGTCGTCATCGAACTGCTCGACGCCCGCCTTCCGGGCTCCAGCGCCAACCCGCTGCTGGCCGAGCTGACGGCGGGACGGCCGTCACTGAAAGTGCTGAACAAGCAGGATCTGGCCGATCCGGCGCGCACCGCGCTCTGGCTGGACTGGTACAACGGCCAGCCGGGCACCCGCGCGATCGGGCTGGACGCCAGCGTCACCGCGCCGGCAAGGGCGCTGATCGACGCCTGCCGGGCGCTGGCACCGAACCGCGGCGGCATGGTCAAGCCGATGCGGGTGCTGATCTGCGGCATTCCCAATGTGGGCAAGTCGACGCTGATCAACACACTGACCGGCCGGCGCGCCGCCAAGACGGGCGACGAAGCCGGCATCACCAAGATGGAGCAGCGCATCACGCTGGCCGACGACTTCTACCTTTTCGACACGCCCGGCATGCTGTGGCCGCGCATCGTTGTCGCGCAAAGTGGCTACCACCTGGCGGCCAGCGGAGCGGTGGGGCGCAACGCCTATGACGACGAAGAAGTGGCGCTGGAATTGCTGGCCGTGCTCAAGCGGGACTATCCCGCGCAACTCGAAGCGCGTTTCCGGTTGCAGGACGTGGGCGCCCTGCCCGACGAAGACCTGCTGGTCGAGGTCGGCCGCCAGCGGGGCGCATTGCTGGGCAAGGGGCGCGTGAACCTGCAAAAAGCTGCTGAAGTGGTGATCCACGAGTTCCGCAGCGCCACGCTGGGGCGGGTCACGCTGGAGACGCCTGAGAGCTTTGAGCAGTGGCTGGAATCCGCGCGGCAGGCTGAGGCCGAACGCGAAGAAAAAAAGGCCGCCCGCCAACGCGAACGCAAGGGCAGGCCCGCCGCGCCCGGGCACTGACAAGGGGGCGCGGGCCACTCGCCCGGGTTGAGCCCGCTGCAAGGCACTGTTAGGATTTCCCGGCGGGGACAAGAGGTTGTCCGCACTCACCGGCCTCCATCGGGCCCCCTTTGGTCTGGCGGCGCGCGCCGCCGGCCATTCTCATCCAGACGAGAGAGACCTTCATGCCGCTGCATCGCCAATCACCCCCGGGACCCTCCGCCGACGAAGACGTTTATGCCATGCACGCCGGCGGCATCGCGCCAAAATCGCGCTTCCCCGCGCGCGAGCGCGAGGCGCGCCAGGCCTACGCGCTGGTGCATGACGAACTGATGCTCGACGGCAACGCACGCCAGAACCTGGCCACTTTCTGCCAGACCTGGGAGGAACCGGAGATCCATCGCCTGATGGACGAGTGCATCGACAAGAACATGGTCGACAAGGACGAGTACCCGCAGACGGCAGAGATCGAGGCGCGTTGCGTGCGCATGCTGGCCGACCTGTGGCACGCGCCGGTCGAAGGCAGCGGCGTCGGCTGCTCCACCACCGGCTCGAGCGAGGCCGCCATGCTCGGCGGCCTGGCGATGAAGCGGCGCTGGGAAGCCGCGCGAAAGGCCGCCGGCAAGCCCTTTGACCGGCCCAATCTGGTGACCGGCCCGGTGCAGGTCTGCTGGCACAAGTTCACCCGCTACTGGGACGTCGAACACCGGGAAATCCCGATGGAGGACGGTCGCCTGCTGATGACGCCGGAACAGGTGCTGCAGCGCTGCGACGAAAACACCATTGGCGTGGTGCCGACGCTGGGCGTGACCTTCACCGGCGAATACGAGCCGGTTCAGGCTGTTTCAGACGCGCTGGACGACCTGCAGCGGCGCACCGGTCTGGACATCTCCATTCACGTGGACGGTGCCAGCGGCGGCTTTCTGGCGCCGTTTTGTGCGCCCGACCTGAAGTGGGATTTCCGTCTGCCGCGGGTTCGCTCGATCAACGCTTCGGGCCACAAGTTCGGGCTGAGCCCGCTGGGCGTGGGCTGGATCGCCTGGCGGGAAGAGAAGGACCTGCCCGAAGGACTGGTTTTCTGGGTGAATTACCTGGGCGGCAACATGCGCGACATTGCGCTGAACTTTTCACGCCCGGCCGGGCAGGTGGCCTGCCAGTACTACAACTTCCTGCGGCTGGGGCGCGAAGGCTATCGCCGGATTCACGATGCCTGCTATGACACGGCGCAGTTCCTTTCGGCAGAAATTTCCGCGCTGGGCCCGTTTGAAATCATCTACGACGGGCAGCCGGAAAAGGGTATTCCGGCGCTGTGCTGGAAGATCCGTGATGGTGCCGATCCCGGCTTCAGCCTGTACGAACTGGCCGACCGTTTGCGGGTGCGAGGTTGGCAGGTGCCGGCCTATGCGCTGCCGGCCAACTGTGAATCGCGGGTGGTGCAGCGCATCCTGGTGCGCCACGGCGTGAGCCGTGACCTGGCCCACTTGCTGCTGGCCGACATTCGCGCTGCCATCGACCACCTGCGTCAACACCCGCAGGCGCGGGGCCTGTCAGCCCAGGAGGCCAGCGGGTTTCACCATTGAATCGACGGCACAACTCGCGAAACGGGTTCGACTGGGAGCGGCTGGGCCTTTGGACCGGCTGGGTGTTTGCGCTGGGCTCCCTGATGTTTGTCGCTGGCAGCGTGCTAAGCCTGATGCCGTCGCTGGCGCGCTGGCTGGCGCTGGACGCGCGCGGCGTCAACGCGGTGTTTTTTGCGGGCTCTTTGCCTTTTACGACCGCGGCCTGGTTACAACTGGCGCAGGCCGCCCACACGGTTGACCCGTCCGGTTTGGCGCTCGGCCTGCTGCGACCGGGCTGGCGACCCGGTGACCGTGTGTGGGTCAGTAGCGCGTTGCAGTTCGCCGGCACGCTGCTGTTCAACCTCAGCACCTGGGACGCGATGCAAACGGGCCTGAACTGGCGCGCGGACGATCTGCAGGTCTGGGTGCCCGACTTTGCCGGGTCGGTGCTCTTCCTGCTGTCGGGCTGGCTGGCGTTCGTGGCAATCGGGCCGGCGCGGCGCCATCGCACGCTGGCGGGCTACTCGGCTCAGTGCAACCTGGCCGGTTGTGTGGCGTTCATGCTCTCGGCAATCACGTCCTATGTGCCGCGTCATGCCAGCGACTCGCCATGGGCCATGCTGGCAACGGTTTTCACGCTGCTGGGCGCTGCAGGTTTTCTGGTCGGATCGCTGCTGCAGGTGGCAGACACGCGCGCTGCCGGTCCGGATTGAAGGGCTTCGGCTTCGTCACAGGTCGTTCCCGCCCGTTGATGGCGGGCGCCCGGGGTTTCCGGCCGGCTGCGGGCATCGAGCCAGACCGCTGAAAAAACAGGCAGACCAGAGGAAGTTCAATAAATTCAAGCACTTGGCTCGCCGATACAGCGCTTGCCAAGGCTTGTCCACAGCTTTGTCCAGTGTCGGACGGAACAACTTGCCGGCAGAGTCGGCGCCGCTGTCAGACCTCGCCGCCGAAGCGCTTGATCAGGTTGTCGATGTATTTTTCGACCAGCTTTTCAAATTCGCTCTCGACCACCGGCACGATGATCATCTTCATCAGGCCGGGCAGCGGCACAATGATGTCGCCGTTGATTTCCAGCGACACCTCGGTGGACGTCTTCTTGTCCTTGATCTTCCAGCTGCCGCCGACCAGAGCGTTGCCGACACCGTCGACCGGGGTCCAGATGACCGTGCCCTTTTTCTTGTCGTTGACGTACTTGCTGGCATAGACGGTCTGGATGTTCACCTGGGCGGTGCCCACTTTTTCCATTTCCCATTTGTAGATGCCGTCGCCCATGTCGGTGAGCTTTTCCACCTTGGGAAAGTGGCTGACCGAGGTGGGGACGTCCGACAGCACGGCAAAGACCTCGGCGGCCTTGGCCTTGACTTCAAATTCGTATGCCAGATTGATGTTGACGGTGACAGCCATGCGGATCTCCAGTTGTGGCGAAAGGAAAGTTCTGCATGATAGGCGCAACGACCCTGAAACGGGCATTCCCGGCTGGCCGTCAAGGGGCACGCCGCCCCTGTGATGGCCCGCCGCAGCGGGTGCACAACGGCAAGGGTTTACACCAGTAGGCGCAGCTGATGGCGTTTCAGATAATAAAAAAGCACGGTCGTTCTATTTGATTGCATCATTCCATGCATTCCCAACCCGGACCTACCGTGGGCTCTCACGTCATCTTCAATTCTGGAGTTTTCATGCGTCCATTGTTTCGGGTTTTTTCGGGTCTGCGTGCGCGCGGCCGGGCCGTTTCGGCAGTTGCCTTGCTGGCCTGCGTGGCCGGCGGTGTCTATGCCACCAACTATTCGTTGTGGATCAACGGCCGCACCGGCGGCGGGCAGGGCGGCAACCATGCCGACTTCACCTACTGGGGGCCGTCGTCAACTGCTGCCGGCGTGAACAAGAAGTCGGTCAACTGGGACGGATACAACCGGATCTCCACCCAGAACTACCGCATCCGTGACGCGCTCGATTGCTACTGCACAGGCACCAACTGGTGCTACGTGGCTGCACACAGCGCCGGCAACCTGCAGATCGGCTACGCGCTGGCGCAGTACGGCGGCACCGTGCGCGACAAGAAGAACGCGACGCCGAACAGCGCTGGCGTGTGTGGCGCCGCCAGCGGCGGAGGCACGCAGACCGGATGGAACATCAAGTGGGTGGACGTGGCCGCCGGTGCCGGCGGCGGCAGCGAACTGGCCAACGTGGGCAGCTGGGCGGTGTCCGATCCGCTCACCTCCGACCTGAAGACGGCCACCGCCCGGGCCATGTACGACCACAGCCAGACCCGCGCCAAGTGGTTCTACATGTACGCCGGCGCCAAGGGCACGCTGTATTCGGGCGTGCTGCCGGGGCAGGATGACGAAGCCGTCGCCTACCATTCGTCAGGTGGCGTGTCGGGCAGCGGCGGTGCGGGTTTCTGCAATCCGTCCGACTGGCTCTGCAACGACCTGACGTTGGGCACAGCCGCCAACGAGGGCGGCAAAGCCAAGTGGGGCTATCACAACGTGAAGTTCCGCGACGACGCCGAGGCGTTCAACCATTACACCAACGGCAACTGGGGTGGCGTGGTGTCCAAGGTGCGCGCCGACATGGTGGCCAACGCCAATTGATGGCAGCTGGTCGCACGGATCCAGCGGCTACAGCGTCTGAACGTCCGTGCGCCAGACGCCGCTGCTGATCGTCGCCGCCGTCGCACTTTGCGGGGCGCTGGCCTGGTACCTCACCGATTCACGCGTTGATGGCGCCGGCGCGGTTGCGGGCACCGGCTTGGGCGGGCAGGGCCTGGCGACGGCCGGCATGAGCAGTGCCGCTGCGGCGGGCGGGACTGGCGGGTTGGTCGGTTCGGCCGCCCAGCAGGCCCGCCAGGCGCAGCTCGCGTTGTGGCAGGGGCGTTACGAGCGCGCCGAGCAGGTTTACGCGAGCTACCGCGACGCCACGCGCTACCCGCACGAGTCGCGACCGATTGCCGAGCATCCCGATCAGGTGCGGCCGTTTGCGCCGATCGCGGAGGAAAACACCCTGCGCAAGGCCAACGGCGAGGCCGTCAAGAGCGTGCGGCTGCGCACAACGCAGGAGCGCGTGTTTCTGAGCGGCGCGGAGACCGTCAGATTCACCATCGAAGCGACCGACAGCACCGGCCGCTTGCTGCCGCTGGTGGTGACCAGCGCGGCCGCACAATCGCTGCCCGAATCCAGCGTGCCGGTCAATCTGATCCGCAGCGGCGTGGCGTTCACCGACGATGGTACGGGCGCCGATGACGTGGCCGGCGACAACCGCTACAGCGCGCGGCTCAGTCCGTCGCAACAGGGCTTTGCCAGTTTCTCGGGCACCATCCGGCTTCTGGCGCAGGTCAACGTGCAGGGCGAAGACGGCGTGGTGCACTTTGACGTGATCTATTCGCCCGATGTGCCCGCCACCTGGGCCGGCGTGCGCGAAGCGCTGGAAAACGGATCGCTCAACTTCTACCTGAAAGCCAATGTGATGCGTCCCGGCCGCTATGTGGCCAGTGCGCGCGTGGACGATGCCAACGGCCAGCCGTTTGCGCTGCTGCAGTTCAACAATGAAGTGGCTGCCGGCGCGCGCGAATTCAGGCTCACACTGTTTGGCGCGCTGGTGCGTGACAAGAATCCGGTGTTTCCGCTGCAATTGCGCGACATCGAGGGTTATTTGCTGATCCCGGACGCCTTTCCCGATCGCGCAATGATGGCGCGACAGGCAGGTGTGGTGCATCGCAGTGGTGTCTACGGGCAGGACCGGTTCTCGGCTGCAGAATGGTCCAGCGAAGAGCGTGAACGTTACCTGGCCGAATACGCCAAGGACGCCGAAACCGCCCGGCTCGAGGTCGACAAACTGCAAGGGCGCTGAGCCGGCGGCGCTACTGGCGGCACCTATGATGGCAGCCGGGCGCCCGTGCCCGGCACGTGTTCATACCTGGCTGAAGAAAACCTGCCTTTCCCTATGGACGTCTGGCTGCAACAACTCTCGGCCCTGCAGGGACTGCCCGCCTATGCATTGACCTTCGGCCTGCTGCTGACCTGCGGCATCGGCGCGCCGATGAACGAGGACATCGTGCTGCTGGTGGCGGCGTCGCTGACGCTGAACCACATCATGGAGCCGGTGCCGCTGATCGTGGTGTCGTGGTTCGGGCTGCTGGCCGGCGACGCGCTGATCTTCCACTGGGGTTACCGCTACGGCGCCCGGCTGCTGCAATGGCGCTGGTTTGCTCGCATCGTGCCGCCGCAGCGGCTGCAAGGCTTCCAGGAGCGGGTGCAGCGCGGGGGGCCGGCCTACATATTTGTCATCCGATTCCTGCCCGGCATCCGCACCGCATTGTTCTTTGCGGCCGGCATGATGAAGATTCCTTATCGCACGTTTCTTCTTTACGACGGGCTCGCTGCCGCCATCGAGTTGCCGGCGCTGGTCTATGGTGTCCGCTTTGTCGGCGGGCACTGGCAACAGATCCTTGAGATGATCAAGGAAGGTCAGGTCTGGCTTCTGGGCGCATTGGGGCTGGCACTGGTTGCGTGGGCGCTGCAGCGCCGGCTGAGACGCAAACCCAACTGACGGACATTCCCTGTTTGAATTGATTGGACGCCCACTTTCATACCCACACGACTACCTTAAATGGGCCGAAGCGCCGACGACGTGCTGCGCGAGATCAAGACCTTTGCCGACGACGACCCGGACTACCGCTACCCCGTCTGTGGAGTCCGGTTGATTGCCTGCACGAATCACACTCTGAGTTCAGGGCGCAGGCCTGCAACGCCTATTACTCGACCAACGGCCTGATCCCAACGGCGTTCAAGAGCCTCGACCGTTTCGAGACCGACATCTTTGCCGCTGCGGCCGATCTGCTCCATGGCACGCCGCGTGTCTGTGGCGTCATCACGGCAAGCGACAGGCTGGATCTGGCGGCGGCCGCTGACACGGACACCGGACAACCTGGCGAGGGCGGCCCGACCCACGTGGCGCGGCGGTTGAGACGCCGGCCCTGCGCGGGCGGGCAGGTTCGTCATGGGCACCCGGCGAGCAACTCCGACGCAACGATTGGTGCTCGGTCTGGTTTGCCCCGATTTCAAGCAGGGACCCCTGACCCGCATTTTCAGCGGATTTGGCGCCTAAATCGACTGTAGCCAGCGTGAAAACGTTGTATCAAGCTATCATTTCATCAATATCGTGTTCATTGGATGGGTTTGGCGCCTGTGGCGTTCAAGGCCATTTCGTCGGATAAAATCCGATTTAATCGATTAAAAGGCACCGTTCACCATGGCGCGCAAACCCCCTCTACCGACCACGACCGCTGACGGCGTCGCCGGTGCCACGCGGGCCAGCGCGGTGTACGAACTGCTGCGCGCCGACATCACCCACGGGACGCTGGAGCCGGGCAGCAAGCTCGGTGTGAGCGCCATGTGCGAGCGTTACGGCGTGGGCGCGAGTCCCTTGCGCGAGGCGCTCAGCCGCCTGTCCGCCGAAGGGCTGGTGGCGCGGACCGACCAGCGCGGCTTTCGCGTCGCGCCGCTGAGCTGGGACGAGCTGCCCATCCTGACGCGCAACCGCGTGCAACTCGAAGGCCTGGCACTGAGCGAATCCATCGAATACCGCGACGCCGATTGGGAAAACCGGCTGGCGCTGCTGGTGCACCGTTTGTCGCGCACGCCGCGCTCGCTCGCCGACGACCATTACGTGCCCAACCCCGAGTGGGAGGCGCTGCACCGCGACTTCCACCGTTGCCTGCTGATGCGCTGCCCGTCACGCTGGCTGAAAATGTTCTGTGACACGCTGACCGACGAGGCCTACCGGTTCCGACAGCTGGCAGCCGTCAAGGTGTTCAGCTCGCGCAACGAGCACGCCGAGCATGTCGCCATCTTCGAGGCCGCCATCAACGGCCGCGCCGAAGAAGCGGTGCGCCTGCTGGGCGAGCACTACACCCGCACCACCCGTGTGGTGGCCACGCAGGCGCGCGAACTCGGCCACGCGGCCTGAGCGCGGGTCAACGCTTTTTCGCGACGGTGACGCAAGGCTTTGACGCCGCCGGTTGCCAGCCTTCGGCGCGCGGGTCCGACAGCGTTTTCAGGAACGCTACCAGGTCTGCGCTTTCGGCGGCGCTGAGGTTCAGCGGTTTGAGAATCTGCTCGCCGTCGGCGTGCAACCGCTCCACATTCAAGTTCGAGTAGTACTGCACCACGGCTTCGAGCGTGGGCAACTGGCCGGCGTGCATGTAGGGCGCCGTCTCGGCCACGTTGCGCAGGCCGGGCACCTTGAACTCGCCGAAATTGCGGTGTTGCAGATCGACATGCCGGGTCGGGACGGCACGGTTGTCGCCGCCGTCGGCCCACGGCGACAGCAGGTTGTAGGCACTGGCGCGCAGCGCCAGGATGCCGCCGTGCCGGCCCGCATCGACCTCGCCGGGGCGGATGAAGAAGGGCAGGCCGGTGTCGCCGAATTCGCCGTTGCTGAACTGCGGCCCGACATGACACACCATGCACTGGCCGCGTCCGACAAACAGCCGCAGCCCGCGCTGGGCGTCCAGCGGGTAGCGGGCGGCCTGGCGCTTGTCGCCCTTGGCCAGCGCGTCGCGAAACCGGTCGAACGACGTGGGGCCGGACACCAGGGTCGCGGTGAACGCGCCTAACGCCTTGGCGGCGTTGACCAGCGTGGCCTGCGCGTCCTGGTCCGGCGGTGTGCCGAACAGTTGGCGCCAGCGGCAGCTCAGTTCGGCATCGCCTGAAATCGCCTGCGCCACCTGTTTCGGGCCGGACGCCATCTCGCGCGGGTCGGTCAGTGCGCGGATCGATTGCGACCAGAGGCTGTCGGCGGCGCCGTCCCAGGCCTGCCAGCGCCCGTGACCGGCGTTCCAGACCGACGGCGTGTTGCGGTCGAGGCGCACGCGCCCCATTGCCCGGTCTTGTCCATCGGTAAACGCCTTGGCCGGGATGTGACAGGTCGCGCACGCCATGTTGCCGTCGCCGGACAGGCGTGGGTCAAAGAACAGCTGCTGCCCGAGCGCAATGGCCTGCGGGTTGCCCGACAGCCGGTTGCCGGCGTCTTTCGCGGCCGGTGGCGGCCAGGGGCCGTGGCGCAGGATGCGTTGTTGTTCCTCCGCCGAGAATTCGAGCAGACCGCTGCCGGCGGCGTCCGCCTGCGCCCACGCGAGCGGGCTACTCAGCAGTGCCAGGCCGGCCAGCAGGGCGGCAGCGGCGACCCGCCGGGTGCTCATTGCACGTCGAGATCGCTGGTCAGGCGCTGCGCGGTGGCGCCTTCGCCCAGGTCGAAGACGAACTGCCATCGGCCGGGCATGTGAAACATCAGGCCTGTTGCGACGAATCGGCCATTGCCCAGCGCCTTCACCGTGGCCCGGTAGTTCATGCCGTGTCGGTGCAGCGGCATGTGGGCATCGACCAGCAATCGGGTGGGCAGCGCGGCACTGCCTTTGGGGCACAGCTGCAGGTTCAGTTCGAAGTGCTCACCCACGCTGATGGGCCAGCGGTTCGGCGCGAAAGCAAGTTCGATTGCGGCACTGCGCACGATCTGGCGCGCCGGTGCTTTCAGCTCGGCGCCGCATTCGGCCGCGAGGGCGGGCGCGCCGGTCAGTGCCGCCAGACCCAGCGCCAGCACCAGGGCTGGCCGCCGCTTCATGCCTTGCTGGCGCCGCCGCCGCGCAGCAGGCGCTCGGCGTTGCGCCAGCCGATCTGTTCGGCCAGTGGTTTGGGCAGGTCGGACAGCCAGCCACGCGAGTAGTCGGCGTGGCTGCCGATGTAGTACCAGCGCTCGGGCGTGAAGGTGTCGGTGCCGACCATGAACCGCTCGGGGAATTCGTTGAAAGCGTCGCGCCAGGCGGGGTCCACCTTGCCCAGCGTCGCCTGGTCGCCGCGATAGGCCAGATCGCTCCACAGTCTGGGATGGCGCCGCAGCGTCTCGCGGATCTGCTCGGGCCGATCAAAGCCCGAATGCGCCCACAGGATGCGCGCCTCGGGCCATTGCCTGAACAGGCGGTCCACCGCATCGGCGTCCGAATGGGCGTGCAGCACCAGTCCGCGCTCGCGGGCCATGGCCACCATGCGTTTGGGCACCGGCAGGTCGGCGTCGGCGCCGCTGACATGAAACTCGCCAATGCCCACGTACTGGTACTTGGCCAGACGCTCTTCCAGATACTGGATGACGGTGGGGTCGCGCAGCCAGCTTCCGATCTCGCCGCGCGTGCGGTAGGGGCGAAGCTCGGCGACGATCAGGTCCGGTGCCTCGGCAATCAGCATCTGCGTGCCCTGGTCGTTGGATGACGACACCAGCGCGCCTTTCAGCCCCGCCTTGCGCAAGATGGCGACGGCCTGCTTGGGCGGCACCACTTCCCAGGCGTCATGGCTGTAGTGGATGTGGGCGTCGAACAGCGGCAGCTCTCCGGCCGCCCGGGCCAGCCCATGCAGGCCGAGCAGGCCGGCACCCACCGAGAGGGACCATTGGCGCCGATTCAGATGTGATTGCATTCGTCCTCCTTTGGCGACGACGCGTTTGCGCCCGACGCTGGTCCGATTATTCCCGTGACTGAAAATGCTTGGCGATCTCAGGGTCAAACTGGCCGTCGATCAGCACAAAAAGTATCTTGCAGGGTTTGCCGGAGCGGTTGGCCCAGGCGTGGTTGGTACCGCGTTCCACCAGAAAGACGCCGTCGCGCATCACCACTTCTTCTTCGTCGAGCACCAGCGTGATTTCTCCTTCGAGCACCAGGCCGTAGTCGACCGACTGGGTGCGGTGCATCAGCGGATGACGGGCGCGGCCGTCGGTGTTGGTCGACGCCTGGCCCTTGCCCAGATCGCCCCAGGCTTCGCGCGCACCAACCGCATCGAGCTTGTTCAGCCAGTCGCCCTCCGGGCCAAACTCGACCACGCGCACAACCGTGCCGCCCTTGGGCGGCTCCAGCCGCAAGGGGCGGTCGGTCGGGTCCGGCTCGTTGCCGACGAAGGCGGGCGTCTGGTCGGTCATCCACAGCTGCGTCAGGTGGTAGCCCACGCGCTTGGGGTATGGCGATGCCGACAAGCTCAAACCGCGCAACTTGCGCCTGCCGTTCGAGCAGGCCTGCCGCATTCTCTGATCCCAAGCGCCGACGACTTTGGCTGGCGGCAGACGCCAGCGGGGGAGGGGATCCCCAGGTCGACGGAGGACATTTATTTGCCAAAAATGGCCAAAACCCGCCGTCAAATAGTGACTTTCAGCTATGAATTCAGGATTTATTCCTTCAACGCTGCCGCCGTCCCGCCGACACCGAGGCGACTGACAACGGCGGGCATCACCTGCACACTGCGCGGCTGACCTGCCCGCGCCGCCCTGGCGCTTTGCCTCTGGAGACATGCCCATGAACCGAGTCCTCGCCCACACCGGCGCCCGCTACCCCATCGTCCAGGCGCCGATGGGCTGGATCGCCCGCAGCGCACTGGCGTCGGCCGTTTCGCGGGCCGGTGGCCTGGGCATCATCGAAACCTCGTCGGGCGAGACGGCCAACTGCCAGCGCGAGATCACGCTGATGGTGCAAAGCGGCCTGCCGTTCGGCGTGAACCTGCCGATCCGCTTCCTGAAAGACGACGCCATGCTGCGTTTTGTCTGCGAGTCCGGCATCCGCTTCGTCACCACCTCGGCTGGCAGCCCGGCCAAATTCATCGCGCCGCTGAAGGCGGCCGGCATCGTCGTCTACCACGCGGTGCCGACGCTGGACACCGCGCTCAAGTGCGTCGATGCCGGCGTCGATGGCCTGGTGGTCGAGGGCGCCGAGGGCGGTGGTTTCAAGAACCCGGAAGAGGTCAGCTCGCTGGTGCTGCTGCAAGCGATCCGCGAGCGGGTGGACGTGCCGCTGATCGCCGCCGGCGGCATTGTCGATGGCCGGGGCATGGCCGCCGCCTTTGCACTGGGCGCCGAGGGCATCCAGATGGGCACGCGCTTCGTGGCCAGCGCCGAGAGCCCGGTGCACGCGCACTACAAGCAGGCCATCGTCGACGCCGAGGTCACCGGCACCTGGGTGCTCAACACCAAGGCCACGCCGTGCATCCGCGCGCTCAAGACCGGGCGCACCGCCGCGATGCGGGAGACCGGGCTGATGCCGCCCGATGCCTTCAGCGGCATCCAGAAGGTGTACTTCGGCGGTGACATGGAAGCCGCACCCGCGCTGGCCGGCCAGTCGGCCGGGCTGATCCATGAGGTCAAAAGCGTGCAGCTGATCATCGAGGAAACCGTCGCCGGCTTTCATGCGGTCAGTGCGCGGCTGGGCGCGCTGGCGGCGGCAGGGAACTTCGGCTGACCGGCGGCGCCCGATCCGGGGCGCCGGTCAGGCGGGGTGGTCGGTTCTTTTTGAATAGCAAAAACTCACGATCTGACGCTGGGTTGATGCCATTTCGACCAGATTTTTGCTGAAAAAGGCCACAGGGGGTCCGCCGCCACTGAGCGGATTTGCGGCGCCGCGGCGTCAGCGTTCCTCGCCCGCGCAAATGTCCCCGCCGGCCTAGAATCAGCGGCATCAACCTCGCGGCCGCGCCGCTTTCGTTTCACCCGACAGGAAATCCCATGCCGCAACTCAAGCTCAGCTATTTCGACTTCCACGGGGGCCGTGCCGAGCCGGTGCGGCTGGCGCTGGCCATCGGGGGTGTCGCGTTCGAAGACCACCGGCTGGACTACGCGGCGTTTGGCGAGTTTCGCAAGTCGACGCCCTTTGGCCAGGTGCCGACGCTGCAGGTCGGCGACGAGATGGTGACCCAGTCCGACGCCATGCTGCGCTACGCCGGCAAGCTCGCAGGCCTGTACCCGGCCGACCCGTTCCAGGCTTTGCTGTGCGACGAGGTGACCTACGTGGTCGAAGAAGCCAGCGTCAAGCTCGGGCCCACCTTCCGCATGACGGGTGATGCACAGAAAGAAGCGCGCCTGGCGCTGGTCAACGGCTCCATGCCCGTGTACCTGGCCTGGCTGCAAAAGCAGTTGCTGGCCCGTGGCGGTGAATATTTTGCCGACAACCGCCTCACGGTGGCCGATCTGAAAGTGTTTGTGGATGTACGCGGCCTGAATTCCGGCCGGCTGGACCATGTGCCCACCGATCTGGTCGAAAAAGTGGCGCCGGCTTTGAAAGCCCACATGCAGCGCGTGGCCGGTACACCGGCGGTGGCCGCGTACTACGCGCGCTTCAAGGCCTGAGCCCGAAACGCTAACCGGACCTTCTCCATGGCTGAAGTTGCCACCACCAGCCCGGCCATCCGGGGCTTTCACGCCCACGTCTACTTTGACGCCGGCACGGTGGAGCAGGCCCGTTCGCTTTGCAGTGAAGCGGCCGCGCGCTTTGGCGCCACCATGGGTCGCATGCATGAAAAGCCCGTCGGTCCGCACCCGGACTGGAGCTGCCAGCTCGCCTTCGGGCCGGAGGTGTTTGGCACGCTGATTCCCTGGCTGGCGATGAACCGGCGCGGTCTGGTGGTGTTCACCCATCCCTTGAGCGACAACCCGCTGGTTGACCATCGCGATCGCGCCCTCTGGATGGGGGCGGTGCGCCCGCTGGACCTGAGCGTGCTGCCGGACGGGCCTTACACAGACGACTGAGGTTCTGGCTCCGGGTCGGGCCGTCCTAACTGTCAGAAAACAGTCAGGTTGCGCTCCTATGCTGCACTGCAACATGACCACGCAAAACGCCCTCGAATACGCGCTCGACGACTTGCTGGCCGACCTGCGCCATGCGCGCCGGAATGAGGATCTGGGCCGGCTGGCCCTGTTGGCCTATTGCGAGGTGCGGGGCTGGGCACGGCGTGCCGGCAAAGCCGACATTTCTCAATGGGCCACAAAGATGTTCACCGAGAACCCCAGCGTCAGCCGGGAAGAATTCCTGGCTTCCATTGACACCCTGATCGGCGCACTCGAATGTCACCGTCAGAGCTTCCCGGTGCATGGCGTTGCCTATGGGTGTGCGGACGCCAAGGGCTGCAGCCATCCGCCGCACTGAAACATTGCCCTGACATGCGCCGGGGCATGCGCGAGCGCTGCCCCCGGTTCAGGCGCCGGCCATCGTCTCGCGGGTGACTTCCCAGCCTGCTTCGATGCCGCCCGGCAACATCTGACCGCGGTCCTCACCGACCTCGGTGTCGATCAGCCGGTTGAGCTTGTCATTCATCGCCAGCACCAGATCGCCGCGGCGTCGGGGGTCCATCGCCAGATTGTTCATCTCCAGCGGATCGGCGAGGGTGTCGTAGAGCTCCAGATCATTCAGGAGCGTCAACTCTTCCATCGTCGTCGGCCGGTTGTGTTCCTTCGGCGAGAAGTAGCGGGCGAAGACGTAGCGGCCGTCGTACACCGATCGCACGGCGCCACGCTTGCGCAGGTTGGGTACGATGCCGGCTGCCTTGATATCGGCCGGTTTGCCACCCTGGTGCAGGTACTCGACCGCCTTGAAGAGGAAGTCGCCATCCAGATAAGCCAGCATGTTGTAGCAAAAGAGTGCGCCGTCGCGCACCGCCGTCTCGTTGGCGCGGTCGGGCGCTGCCAGCAGCGGGGCCAGGTTCTTGCCAGGCAGATCCTTCGTGATGGCTTTCACGCGCTGCTCACCGATGCCGGTCAACGACAGCAGCGTCGGCGCCAGGTCGACGTGCGAGGTCACCGCGCGGCACTGCTTGCCACCGGCGAAAGAGGGGTGCACGATCACCAGAGGCACGTTGTTCTGCTCGCGGTAGGCAACTGCGCCTTTGGCATGCAGCTTGTGGGCGCCGTCCATGTCGCCGTGGTCGGCGGTCAGCACGACGATGGTGTTCTCTGCGAGTCCCGATGCCTCCAGTTCGGCCAGCACCATGCCAATGTTGCGGTCAACGTCGCGCATGCAGTTCAGGTAGTAGTTGTGGCGCCGGCGCCAGCGCGCCGCTTCATCGGGGATCTCGCCGACCATCGCATCGTGCGAGCGCAGGAAGTCGTAGTGCGCCGCCGGCCGGCCGGGCGCATCAATGGGCTGGAAGTGGTTGGATGGCAGCTTGAACTGCCATTGTTTGGCGTAGAGCGGATCGACCGGGTCGCGCGCGATGTGGACCAGCCCCCGTTTGCTCTGCACCGGCGTGCCGGGCGCGTCGGTGTCGTAGAACATCACGTCGTGTGGATTCACCAGGTTGACGGCCAGAAACCAGGGCTTGCCTTCGGCCGCAAGCTTGCGCCCCTTGCCGCGCAGCCAGCTCACGCCCATGGCAGCGATGATGCCGTCGTGCAGGTAGCCACCGCGGTCGTGCGCGATGATGTCACCGACGCCGTAGTAATCGGAGAAACCGTAGGCCTCCATCTCCTCGGTGAAGATCTTCGTCGGAGCACCCAGTTCGTTGACGGTCTCGAATTCCTTGGTCAGGTGCCATTTGCCCTTGTAGGCCGCGGTGTAGCCAGCGGCGCGCAGCATGTGGCCCAACGTGGGCACCTCGGTAGACATGCTGCTGATCCACGGGAAATTGGTGTTGTCGAACATTCGCGTCTGCTGGATGTGGCGCCCGGTGTAGATCACCGAGCGCGACGGCGTGCACACACAGGACGCAATGCGGTGATTCACGAAGGTTGTGCCGCGCTTTGTCAGCTTGGCGTGCGCCGGCAGTTCCAAGCCTGCGGGCAACTCGCCCGGGCGAAAGAATCGCTCCTGATCCGTCAGGATGAACAGGATGTTGGGCGCGCCGTCGCTGCGGGCTGCCGCATCGCCGGCGAACGGCGCGAGGGCGAGTCCCGCTGTAGCAGCCAGGAAGTCGCGGCGGTTAAGCGCCAGTTCTGGCGCCTCGGGGCGTGATGTTTGCATACGATCTCCTTGCTGCACGATGGAAAGGCCCAGAAAAAATTCCGAAAGAACAGAACGGACACGTCTGAGATGCCGCCGTTACTGGCATGCGTGCCGAATCACTTGCGTAAACAAATATGATCTCTATTGAACATAAATGTTCAATGGAAATCGGTAGTGTATAGAGGGTTGCTGTTTTCTGTTCGGGTTTGAACAGTGGTGTTTAATGGTGAGCAACAGCCGTCACGTTCAAGAATGTCCGCCGATACCCACACGCTCCCGACGACCCAGGCTCGCCAGCGCATCCACGCCGCGGCGATGAAGCTTTTCGCCGAAAAGGGCGTCACCCGGGTCACCATCAGTGAACTGGCCAGTGCCGCTGGCATGGCGCGCGGCACGATCTACAGCCACGTGACGGACGTCGACACCCTGTTCGAGGAAGTTGCCGTCCAGCTGTCGGGCGAGATGATCATCCGGGTGGTCAGCGGTTTTGCCGGCGTCGAAGACCCTGCCATGCGGCTGTCGATCGGCGTGCGCCAGTACATCCGCCGCGCGCACGAGGAACCGCTCTGGGGGCGTTTCATGAGCCGCTTCGGCTTGAATACCGCGCTCACCCGCGCCCTGCAGGCCAGTGAGCCGGTGGGCGATCTGGAATCCGGCATTGCGTCAGGGCGCTACAGCGTGGGCCTTGAGCAATTGCCAGCCATGGTGGGTCTGCTGGCCGGCGGCACGCTGGCGGCCATGCTGCCGGTACTGGACGGACGCAGCACCTGGCGTGACGCGGGCTCGGATGCGGTCGAACTGCTGCTGCGGGCCCTGGGCCTGGATCCGGCCGAAGCCCGCGCCATCGCCCGCAGCGAGCTGCCGCCGTTGCCGGCGCTGGGGCACGGACTCTGAAACAGGCCCGACCCGATGCAGACCTTCCCCATCCGCTACATCGAACCCGTGTTCCGCCCGCCCAGCGAAGCGGAATCGCTGATCCTGCCCGTCACCAACGGCTGCTCGTGGAACCGGTGCACCTACTGCGAGATGTACACCGCGCCGCAGAAGAAGTTTGCGCTGCGCGACGGTGACGAAGCGCTGGAATCCATCCGCAGGCTGGGCGAGCTGTACGGCAACCAGGTGCAGCGCGTGTTTCTGGGCGATGGCGACGCGATGGCGCTGTCCACCCGGCGGCTGATGACCGTACTGGACGCCATCCGCACCCATTTGCCAGGCGTGCGACGCATTTCCAGCTACTGCCTGCCGCGCAATGTGCGCAGCAAATCGGTGGCCGACCTGACCGAACTGCGCGCGGCCGGCCTGTCGCTGGCCTATGTGGGCGCGGAATCGGGTGACGACACGGTGCTGGCAAGGGTGAACAAGGGCGAGACCTTCGAGAGCACGCGCGATGCGCTTGACAAGCTGGGTGCCGCTGGCATCACGCGCTCGGTGATGCTGCTCAACGGCCTGGGCGGGCCGCTGCTGTCACGCGCCCATGCCGAGAACTCGGCCCGGCTGGCCAACGCCACGCAACCGGAGTTTCTGGCCACGCTGGTGGTGAGCTTTCCGCAGGGCGAGGCGCGCTTTCGCGCGAACTTCCCCGAATGGGAGCCGCTGGACCTTCCTGCACTGTTCCAGGAGATGGAAACCTTGCTGCAGGCACTGGAACTGCGCCGCACCGTGTTCCGCAGCGACCACGCCTCGAACTGGCTGGTGCTCAAGGGCACGCTGGGCGCCGAGAAAGAGCGGCTGCTGGCGCAGGTGCGCGCTGCGCTGGCCGCGCCCGAACACGCGCCGCTGCGCCCCGCCTGGGCGAGGGGGCTGTAGCGAACGGCAGAATCAATCGGTTTTCCGGATCAACCGGGTCTCAGGCGCCGTGTTGCGGCTTCTGTGGGTTGATCAGGTACTTGGCGCCGGTGCTGCGCTGGCCGTAGGCGGCGATGGTCTTGGGCTGCAAGGCTTCGAACAGCGAAATTTCATGCTGATAGTGGCTGGCGAAGGTGGTTTTGAGCTCGGCCGCCACGCGTGCTTTCAGTGTCTGTACTGCGTCGGCACCGATCTTCTGCAGGAACGGGAACAGCAGCCAGCCACCCATGCCCCATGCAAAGCCGAAGTTGCGCACGAATTCGGTCGGGCCGGTGTCCAGCCCGCCGTAGATGTAGACCTGCTTGTGCGTGGTCGACCCATAGCGGCTGTATTCGGTGGCGGTGCGGTTCAGCGCGGCTTCCATGCAGGTCAGGATCTGCCCGGCCAGCTTGCCGCCGCCGGTGGCGTCAAACGCCAGCGTGGCGCCGGTGTCCACCAGCGCCTGCGTCAGGTCCTGCATGAACGTGGCCGACGAGCTGTCGCACACGTGTCTGGCGCCCTGCGCGGTCAACAGCGTCGCCTGCTCGGGCTTGCGCACGATGTTGACCAGGCCAATGCCGTCTTTCAGGCAGATGCGGTTGAGCATCTGCCCCAGGTTGGAGGCTGCCGCCGTGTGCACCAGCGCCTTGTGGCCTTCGCGCCGCATCGTCTCGACCATGCCCAGTGCGGTGAGCGGGTTGACGAAACAAGAGGCGCCTTCCGCCGCCGTGGCGCCCGCCGGCAGCACCATGCACTGCTCGGCCGTGATGCTGCGGTACTGCGCGTACATCGCGCCGCCCAGCATGGCCACGGTCTTGCCCAGCAGCGCCTGTGCCGCTGGCGAATCACCGGCCGCGATGACCACGCCCGCGCCCTCGTTGCCGACCGGCATCGATTGCCCGATGCGGGCGGTCAGGCTTTTCAGCAGGCGCTCGGGCACCTGCATCGTGACCACGGGGCTGCCGGGTGCGCCGGCCGATTTCATCGTCGACAGATCGGCCGGGCCGAACAGCAGGCCGATGTCCGACGGATTGATCGGCGTGGCCTCCACCCGGACCACCACTTCGTCGGGCGCCGGGGCTGGGGTTTCGACGCTTTGCAGCGAAAGCTCCAGCTGGCCGTCGGGCTTGACGAGGGAACGGAGTTGAAGGCCGGTGATCGGTGCGGGTCGGGTCATGGTGTCTCCTGATGGTTGGCAAATAAGGGTCGGATTCGAATTTTTTTTGGCCGCTCAGTTCAGCCCCAGCGCGTGGTAGACGCGGATGGCCGCCCAGGCGTCGTTGGCAGCGTAGATCAGCTGCGCCTCGGTCATGCGTACATTGGCCCAGTTGCTGGTGGCAGCTTTCTTGGATTTGATGAAGCGCTGGTTGAACAGCACGGCCACCGCACCCTTGACGCCCATGTCCTTGCGGTAGCCGCGCTCGCGAAAGACGGTGTTCAGCTCCAGCAGGCCGGCCACGTCCACGCCCAGCTTTTGCACGATGCGCCGGCGGTCGTCGCCCAGGCCGAAACCCGCCTTGGGGATGCCGGGGGTGGCCAGCAACTCCCCGGCGACGGCGCGGCAGGCCGCATCGTGCAGGTGGAAGACCCAGGCGTGATCGGGCGTGGCGAGCTGCAGCACATGCGGGCCGTCCGATGCCTCGCCCACCTTGAAGGTGGGTTTGGATTCGGTATCAAAACCCCAGGCCGGCGCTGCGACCAGCGCGGCCTGCGCCTTGCGCGCGCCGGCCTCTGTGGTGATGAATGTGATCTGGTCCAGCCCCAGTCGCTCGAACGGGGGCAGCAGGGCGATGGCATCTTTGTCGGGGGTGATGTGGCGGGTGTTCATGGAGTGGCTGCCGAAGGCGACGATTCAGGTGTTTCGGTATCGTCCACAGGGTATCCCGCAAGACCCGAACCGCGGCGGGCGTGACAGACTGTAGACCAAGGTGGCTTCGCATGCCGATTCCGCGTTTATCCACACTGGCTATCAGGAGCACCAGCCGTGAATATCAAGTACAAGTCCAAGCATGGACTCATCGGAGCGATTCTGGGCGTTGCGTCGATGATCGCAGGCTGTGGCGATTCAGGCGCACCCGGCCCGAGCGGGCAGGCAGGGCAGATCGATTTCGAGGAAGGATCTTCAATCGCCGTATCGGCCGGCAGCACGCGTGATGTGATCCTGTCGCTGAAAAACAGCTCCGGGGTGTCTGGCCAGCAGGTCTTTCTGGCGACGTCAGACGCCTTGATCGCCGATGTCAGTCCCACCACCTGCACGCTTTCGAGTTCTTCGGAAGCATCCAGCAAATGCAGTGTCAAGGTTCACGGCAAGTCCACCGGCGCTGTGACGCTTTTCGCGCGGTCCGATGTCTATCCGCATGCGACGCTGGCGGCCAGCGTCACAGCCACGGTGGTCTACGGCAGTCTTTCAGTGGCTACATCCTCAGGCGCTTTCGTCACCACCTCAACGATTTCACAATCATTCAACGCGACCGGCGCCGCGCCCTATCAAATGGCACTCCAGGCCCGGATCACGGGCAGTTCGGGAATCGTGGATGCGACCGGTGCCATCGTCAATTTCAGCACCCCGCAATCCGGTGTGACCTTCAATCCACCGCAGTGCCAGGTCACTTCAGTCACGCCGGCGTGCGATACCACGGTCTCGTTGCCGGCCGCGACCACCACCACCGTGATCGTCCAGGTCGTTGGCGGTGTGGTTGCGGACTACACCGGCTATCAGCCGATCACGATCAGCGCAATACCGAATGCGACCCCCACCTATGGTCAGATCGTGGTCAGCACGCAATCGGGTAACAGCGTGCCGGCAGGCATGAAAGCCCCGCTGTTCGTCCACTGGAGCAATCCGTCGGTCAGTGATACGCTGACCGTCACCCTGCAAATCGTTGGATCTGGGGTGGCTTTTTACAGCCACGATCCGGGCGACAACATCAATATCAAAACCGCCACTTCACAGATCTGCGTGATGCGGTATTCGGGTTCTGCCGCAACCGACGTCAAGAGTTGCGGATTCGGCCTCGTCGGCGAGGCCACCAGCGGGACCGTCACGGTCAATGCGACAGTCGCCTCGAAGTCCACCCACACCTATGTCGTTGCGCCATTGACCCTGGGGGCCGTTGCACCAGCCGCGACACGGCGAGCGGTGACCTTCACCAACCGGTCGTCGCAGCCCATTTTTGTGGGGATCACCGGCGGAGCTGCCAGCGCCTATATCAGCCCCGCCACGCCGTCGGTGGTGCCCGGGCCAGCCAGTGCCAACCTGAAGCCGGGCGCCGGGTCGCTTTGCGGGCCGTCCAACCCGCGCGCCGCGTGCCCCATCGGGACGAGCTGCATTCAGGGTGGATCGGCGCCGAGCACAGACATTTCAAATACCCCGTTCAACTGCTACTACGACCAGAAGACACCGACCAACGGCTATCAGCTCGCTGCTGGGTCAGGGTCGACCACTTTCGAGATATCCGGCTCCAGCCTCTCGCCCAGCGGGATCATCTGGTCCGGCAATTTTTATGGGCGGACGGGCTGTGACCCGGTCACCGGCAAGTGCGAAAACGCCACCTGCGCCGGCAAGGCCCAAGGCTTGGCATGCGGTCCCGGCACCGGACCCTCGCCCGGCGTCAACACACTGGCAGAGTTGACATTTCAGGCTTATCCGGCAGTCGATTTTTACGATGTGTCGATCATCAACGGCGTCAATTTCGCTGCGCAGTTCGGCCCGACCAACGTGGCAGCATCCGCGACCGACCCTTATGCTTGCTCCACGGCTGGCAGCTTGATTGACCAGAATGGCGGCTATCCGGGGACAGCGGGCAACGTGCTGGGCCTGCCGGCGGCCAACTGGACGCTTGCGCCGACGCTCGCGTCGTCGTTTCCCCCCGGCGTGACGGTGACGGGCGATGCGTCCAGTTATTTCCGGGTGGTCAGCCCGAGCGCCGGTTCGGCCAAGGTCTGCGCGCGCGATCTTGACTGCACCGGTGCCGTCGATACCACCTGCGGTTTCAGCATGACCAGCGTCATCACGGGTACCGCCACCTTTGCCTCAAGCGACCGTCGCTGTGGCAAACCGGTTGCGTGGATGTCGGCCGATGCGATCTGGGGCTTCAATGCCACGGCAACAAATTCGGCACCGTTCGCTTTCCAGACGACCTGGAGCAACGGACTGGGCGGCACGGTCAGCGTCGGCGACCTGCAGTTGTGCGTGAACAAGACCTACAGCGCCTACACGGCCAACGGCTCATCCAGCGGCACACCGGCATTTCCCATCCAGCCGATTGCCCTGGCCTGCGGTGGCGTCATGTGGGGCGCGACCCAGTCCACGCTGCCACCGCAAAACCCGCTGGGCAACGCGGGGCTGAATCTGACGCGACCCAGTCAGGATGTGCTGACCGCCAACGCGAACTGGCTCAACTACGTCCTGCCGACGATCAAATGGCTCAAGCAGGCCTGTCCGACCTGCTACACCTATCCGTTCGACGACCCGACATCGACTTTTACCTGTTCGGATGTCTCACGCAAACCCAAGACCGATTACGGGCTGGTTTTTTCGGATCTGAAGTAGTGAGCGGGTCCGTTCGTGCGAATCGCCCCGGCATCCCGAGACACTCGTGAGCCTCCGGGAATGGCGTCTTTGTCGAAGGTGGTGTTGCGGGTGTTCATTTGGGACGGTAGGCCGCCAGCTGGGGGGATTGAGGGCGGCGTGATGGATGTCAGCCGGGGGCGGAGCTCGGCTGCCAACCGGCCTTTCAGCCGCCCCGCACCATCGTCATGATCTGCGCCGCATCCAGCGAAGCGGCTTTTTCCTGCATTTGCGGCAGATACTGGCTCTGCATCTGCCGGGCAGGGCCCAGCAGGCCCTGGTAGGTTTCCTGCAGCAAGCGGGTGTTCATGATCCGCCCGCCGGCATAGTAGCGCCGCGCCAGCTGCCCCAGCGCGTAAGTCGAGGCAAAAGAAAAAGCCATGCCGGTGCCGGCGCTGCCGATCTTGCCGATGGTCTTGCCGGCCATCTTGCCCAGCAGGCCGCCCAGCAGCTTGCGCCCGAACTGTTCCACGTATTGCGACGTCAGCCCCACGCCCGCCGCGGCGATGAACTCGCGGATCGAGCCCTGATCCATGGTCACGCCGTAGGCCTTGCCGATGTTGTAGACCAGCCGGACCTGCAGCGGAATGATGGCCATCGACGCCCAGGACTGCGGCAGCAGTTCCAGCGCGCCGTTGACCAGCGCCGCGTTCAGGATGGTGCGGTCCAGTTCGGCTTCATTGACGCGACCGGTCACTTCCGGCGCTGCAGCAGCAGGTGCGCTGGCGACGGCGGCGCTTACCGCCGCGACAGGTGCCATCGGCACGGCCGCTACCATGGCTTCGGCCTGTTCTTCAAAGGCGCGGGCCTGGCTGGCATTCACCGACAGCTGCCCGCGTAGATCGGCGAGAAAGCTGCGCTCGCGGTCGGTGAGCTGGCCATCGGCATCACAGACGCTGACCGCCATTTCATAAGCCAGTTGCCGCTGGCCGGTGTCCGTCAGCCCGGCGCAGGCCGAGGCCAGGCTGGTCCGGTTCAGCAGCACATCCTGCATCAGTCGCGTCAGGTTGGGCGAGCCCGCCTCTCCACTCAAGGTTTCAGCGATGCGGCGGATCGCCTCGCGCTCGGCGTCGGCCTTTTCGCCGTCGGCAAAGGCGGCAAGCAGGACGATGGTCAGCAAGGCTTCCTGTTGTTCGGTGTTCATGACGGGCGTTCACTCCTTGAGTTGTTCCGGGTGTACGGGCAGTTTCGGGCAATTCCCCGGATGGCAAGGCCTGACAACGGCGTGGTGTGCTGGACTGTCGAGAGCCTGACCACTGCACGAACCGGATTCATGATAAGGGGCGCGGCGTTGAAGCCGCTGCGGCGCCCGCGCGTTCAGCCGCACTTCGTGTGGGATTGGCAGCGCCTCGGGAGCGCGTAACATCCAGCCCGGCTAGGGGTTTCCTGCCATTACGCGCACAGCGTCACACTGATCTGCTTCAACGATGAACCAACCACTTTTTCTTCTCCCGCTGGGATGGACGCATTACCTGATCGGTGGCTTGCTGATTGGCGCCGGTGTGGCGCTGCTGTTCGTGATGACGGGCCGCGTCGGCGGCCTGAGCTCCGTCTTTTCCAGCACCTGGTCGTACGTGGTGCAGCGGCCGTTTTTTCAGAAGCCTTCGCTGGTGGAGTCGCGCAATTGGCGACTGGTCTACGCCGCGGGCCTGATCGTCGGCGCACTGGTCTGGTGGCTGGGCTGGGCGGACGCAGCGCCCCAGCGCACCGCCGTACCGGCCTGGCAACTGCTGGCGGGTGGCTTCCTGGTCGGCTACGGTGCCCGGCTGGGCAACGGTTGCACCTCGGGCCACGGGATCTGTGGCCTGGGCTCGCTCAGCCTGCCTTCGCTGCAAGCGGTGCTGACCTTCATGGCGACCGCGTTTCTGACCGCCAACCTGGCTGCAAGGTGGCTGTGATGAGCGGCATTCGTCAAGACAACATCCCCCGCGCAATCGCCACGCTGGCGGCCGGCGTGCTGTTCGGCTTCGGTCTGTCGCTGTCGGGCATGGTGCAGCCGGAAATCGTGCTGAGCTTCCTGCGCTTCAGCGATCTGGGCCTGATGCTGGTGATGGGCGGCGGGGTGGCTGTCACGCTGCTGGCCTACCAGAGCCTGCCACGCCTGCTCGGTCGCCCGCTGCTGGGCGGCGTATTCGAAGTTCGGCGGGCCGCGTGGAATCGCGACACGCTGCTTGGCTCGGCGCTGTTTGGCGTGGGCTGGGGCTTGTGCGGTGTCTGCCCCGGCCCGGCGATTGCCGGCCTTGGCACGGGCAACTTCGACCTGCTGTGGGCGGTGGGCGGCATCTTGCTGGGCGCGCTGGTGCAAGGCCTGCGGGCCCGCTGAACGGCCGGAGATCCGGTCCGACTCGAAGCACTGCTTCCGGGTCGGATGACTTCTGTTTAAATAGCAGAAGATCGCCATTTGACGCTGGGATAGGCCGGAAAAAACTGAAAATTCTCCCTTTCTGACCGGGAGGGGTGCCGGATCGGCCGAACGCGGCAAGGCGCAACCGGTGGGTGACGAGGCCGCGGGCTCAGCGGCACGTGCCGCCCCGTGGCAGCGGCTGCAGCATGCTGACGCGGTTGCCCTCGGGGTCCATGAACGACACGTACTGGCCGACGCCGGGAATCTCCATCGGCTCGCCCAGCACCTCGCCGCCGGCGGTGTTGACGGCCTTGATCGCTGCCTGGATGTCGTCCACCGCGATCACCACCGACGGGTGCTGCGCCGGCCAGTCCGGCTTGCGCGGGAAGAACCCGCCGTTGATGGTGCCGGGCAACTTGACCATGCCGTCGGCGTCGGTCTCGGTGGTGTGGGTGACCACATAGTTGCCCATTTCCTCGCCCAGCATCTGCGACTGCCAGCCGAACGCCTTGCCGTAGAAGCCGGCCATGCGTTCGCGGTTGTCATAAGGCATTTCAAAGTGCACAACGGGGTTCATCTCGGTTCTCCTTGGGTGAGTGGGGATTGCAAGGTTCAAAGCGTGGCGGCCAGCGCCGCCAGCTGGTCGGTGGCGATGCCCCAGCCGGCGTGAAAGCCCATCTGCTCGTGGGCGGCGCAGTCTTCGGCATTCCAGTGGCGGGCGCGGGCGGTGTAGCGCGTCTGGCCGGCTTCGTCTTCAAAGGTCAGGATGCAGGTGAAGAACGGCTTGGCCGCCGGCACCCAGGCGCTGGTGTAGGCATCGGTGAACACCAGGCGCTCGCCGGGCACGACCTCCAGATAGACGCCGCGATTGGGCATCAGCGTGCCGTCCGGCCCCTGCATGGTGATCAGGCTGGTGCCGCCGGGGCGCACGTCGGTTTCGGCGGCAACCGTTTTCCAGGGCGGCGGCGTGAACCACTGCGTGATCAACGCGGGTTCGGTCCAGCAACGGTAAAGCTTGTGGCGCGGCACATGGATCAGGCGGGTCAGCACCAGTTCGGCAGGGCTGGTGGCGTCAGGGGCAGGTGATCCCATGGTGGTTCTTTCTGGCGGCAGTTGGGCGGATTTGCGGCGCTGCAAGGCTCAGGCCTGCAGCAACATCTGGAAGCCGCCAAAGATGACCCGCTTGCCGTCAAACGGCAGGGCGCCGCTGTTGGCCATGGCCGGGTCTTCCATCATCTTTTTCCAGCCCTCGTCGCGCGCCGCCTTTGAAGGCCAGGTGACCCACGAAAACACCACGGTTTCATCCGGCTTGAGCTGCACCGCCATGGGCAGCGAGGTTAGCTTGCCCTCGGGCACATCATCGCCCCAGCATTCGACCACGCTGGTGGCGCCGTTGGCCTTGAACACGGCGGCCATTTCCGTGGCGTGCTTGAGAAAGCCCGCCTGGTTGGCTTTGGGCACCGGGGCCACAAATCCGTCGACATAGCTCATGGTGAAGTCTCCTGATGAAAAGCCGGGGCCGCGCCGGCGCCCAGCAGGTTGGCGACGTGCTGTCGCAAATGGTCGATGCAATGTCCGATGATGGCGTCGTCGCCGCGCGCCTTGGCCAGCACAAATGCGCCCTGCAGCGTGGCCTGCGTGAACAGCGCCAGCACCTGCGGGTCCCAATCGGCATCGGGCGCGTACAGCGCTTTCGCTGCGGCCATGTCCTGCGCCACCACGTCTGCATGGGCGGCGATGCCGTCACCACAGGCTGCGCGGATCGCGGGCCAGGTCTCAAAGGTTTCCTGCACCAGGGTGCCCAGCAGGCAGGTGATCTCGGGCAGCGCGCCCTGGCCGATGGCGCGGCGAAAGTCGATGTAGCCCAGCACCCGCTCGCGCGGGTCGGCTTGGCGGTGGTAGGGCGCCTGCTCAAACAGCGCGCCGGTCACCGCGTTCCAGTGCGCCACTGCGGCCAGCGCCATCTCTTCCTTGCTCTTGAAATGGTGGAAGAAGCTGCCCTTGGTGACGCCGGCCGCGGCGCAGACGTCTTCAACGGTGGTTGCCGCATAGCCCTTGCTGCGGATCACCTGCATCGCGGCATCAAGCAACCGGGTGCGGGCGCTGGCAGGCGGTTTTGCGGGTGCCGTTGATGGAGGCACGGGTGCCGGCGGCGCGGCGGAAGGCTCGTGGGGCGAGGTCATGAATCAAACATACCGACTGGTTGGTATGTAACTCTAGCCGATGCAATACTTTCGATCAAGGGGAGCTTTCCGGGTCAGGGTCGCGGTCGCCGTTGCCGCAAAATGCGGTGCATCGCAGGCCATCTGCCGCCACGCCAATCCGTCATGAACCCTGAAGCACCCCTGGACCTGATCATCATCGGCGGCGGCATCGGCGGCGTCGTCAGCCTGCACTACGCCCGGCAGGCGGGGCTGAATGCGCTGCTGCTGGAAAAGCAGGGCGCGGTGGGCGGCTTGTGGGCGCAGTTGCCCGCCTGGCAGGACATCCAGGGCCGCCCGGAAGACTGGACGCTGGGTGACCTGCCGATTGGCGGGCCCGATCAGGCCAGCATTGCCGCCAACATCCGCGCCTGGGTGGAGCGTTTCGGTCTGTCGCCCTTCATCCGCCTGAACACCCCGGTGACACGGGCCAGCGCCAGCGCCGATGGCTGGGAGGTGCACACGCCGTCGCAAGTCTTCACAGCACGCCACCTGATCGCTGCAACCGGCGGTCACAACCGGCCGCTGGTGCCGCTGGTCGATCGCCAGGATGCCAGAGTGCAGGAATTCCACTCGTCGGCGCTCACCGACCCTGCCATGCTGAGCGGCCGCGATGTGCTGGTGGTCGGCGGCGGTGCGTCGGCGATGGACCTGCTCGACCTGTGCTTCGACCAGCGGGCCCGACGGGTTGACTGGGTTTACCGCTCGGTCAAATGGATGATGCCCACGCGCAAGCCCAAGCATGTGGCTGGGGACATCCGCGCGCTGGCGCGCATGCAGATGCAGGGCGTGAGCGTGGCCCAGATGAACCGCGAACTCAATGCGGACCTGCGCCAGCGCTACGACAAGTTCGGCCTGAACGACCTGCTTCCCGCGAACGATTTCGACTTTTCGCGCGACCAGTTGCTGCCGGGCAGGCGCACGATGATCGCGAACTTCGCCGACATCCGGCGCCACAGGGGCAGCGTGCAGCGCATCAGCGGCCGCACGGTGACGCTGACCGGTGGCGAAGAGCTGCAGGTCGACGTGCTGCTGTGGGGCACCGGTTATGCGATGGACCTGGGGTTTTTTGACAACCCGGCGCTGGCGCGCATCCGCAGTGTGGACGCGCTGGCCCTGCGCTGCGGTAGTCTGTTCAAGTCGCTGGACGCGCCCCGGCTGTTTTTTCTGGCCACCGTGCTCGAAGGCAGCGGTGCCTCGCCCTGGGCCTACGCGCACGCGGCGCGAACCCTCATGGCGCACATCCAGGGCAGCGCCCGGCTGGACGATACGGTGGTCACCGACAAGCTCAACCACTTCGAGCTGGCCCGGTTCCTGGCCGGGCGGGACGCGGTCAACTTTCCGCCGGCCAGCTGGTCGGCGACCTACCGCGATCTGGCCGAGCAGACCAGCGACGAGGAGCCGCTGCCGATTCCCTGACCGGGCTGTTCCGGCAGCCGACTCATCCGTTCAGGATCTTCCGCAGTGTCTCGACTTCTTCGATCATGAAATCGAAAAACGCAGCCACCCGGGGCGTGTGGCGCAGGTCCTGGCGCGTCAGCAGGCGCCAGATGTTGGCCAGTTCGGGAATCGGACCCAGCACCTGCACGAGCTGCGGTTCAGAAGCGGCAATGGCCATCGGCAGCGGCGCGAGCCCGACGCCCGCCTTGGCCGAATACAGCAGGCCCAGCACACTGTTGTTGCGGGCAGCAAGTCGAGTGTCGGGGGCGACCGCGCGATACCATTTTGAGACGCGATGCCCGTCCATGCTGTCGTCAAACCCCACCAGGTCGTGCTGCGGCAGCTCATCGGTGCTGGCGGGCCGACCACGCCGTTCGAGGTAGTCCAGGCTCGCATAGACGGCCCAGGTCGAATCGGCCACCTTGCGGCCGATCAGCGATTCGTCATCGGTGTCACCCGAACGCAGCGCGATGTCAACATCGCCGCTGGCCAGATCGAGGTATTTGTCGCTCATGACCAGCTCCACCTGAAGGCCGGGATGGCGGGCGTGGAACCGGTCCAGCAGGGTTGATTGCGAGAAGCGGGAAACCAGCGGCTCGGGAACCGTCACGCGAACCACGCCGGTCAGGTCCCGCCGGCCCGCCCGCACATGATGTTCGAGCTGCGCCGCCGCGCGTGCCACGTCGCGGGCAAACGGCAGCAGGCTTTCTCCGAACGGCGTCAGGCGATAGCCGGCGGGCTGCCGGGCCGCCACCGGCTGCCCGAAACACCGGTCCAGTTCGGCCAGCCGGCGCTGCACGGTGGACTGGTTCAACCGCAGCGAGCGCGCCGCCGCCAGCGTGCTCCGGTGTTCGGCCACAGCCAGCAGAACCTTCAGGTCGCTCCAGTCAAACACAGGCGGCTCCTGCAAAAGTGCGATGGGTCCGCGCAAATTTGCGGCTTCCGCGGACAGGTGCGCGCGCCTAAGCTGCAAAGCAACGACACACCGGCGCATTCTGCGCCAGGCGCGGTCAAACCGGAGACAGGCACCATGCACACCTCGACCACGGACAGCGCAGCATTCAAATCGGCAGGCCGCGAACAATGGGAGCAGGCAGCGGCGGGCTGGGACGCGTATTCGCCGCAGATTCGCGGGTGGCTGGAGCCGGCGACCCGCGCCATGCTCGCCATGGCGGGCGTGGTCGCAGGTGCCCGGGTGCTGGATGTCGCCGCCGGTGCGGGTGACCAGACGCTGGACATTGCCCGGTGCGTCGGCCCGGCAGGCTATGTGCTGGCCACCGACTACTCGCCCGCCATCCTTGCCCTGGCCCGTGAAAAGTTCAGCCAGGCGGGACTGCGGCAGGTGCAGACGCAGGTGGCAGAAGGGGAAGCGCTCGGTCTGGCCGCGTCGGGTTTCGATGCGGCGGTCTGCCGCCTCGGCCTGATGTTCTTTCCGGACCCGACGCAGGGCCTGCGCGAGATGCACCGCGCGTTGCGGCCCGGCGGCACGGCCTGCACGCTGGTGCTTTCGCAGCCGCAGAGCAACCCCTGCATCGGCATCCTGATGTCGACGGCGCTGCGGCACGCGGGCCTGCCCCCGGCCGACCCCTATCGGCCGGGTGGCCTGCTGAGTCTGGGCAAGCCGGGGTTGATCGGGGAGCTGTTCGTGGCGGCGGGCTTTCGGGACGTTGCAACAACGGCCGTCGACGCGCCGTTCCGGCTGCCTTCGGCCCGGCATTACCTCGACTTCATCCGGACTTCGGCCAGTCCGATCCAGCAGATTCTGGGGCGCTTGCCCGCGGACGCCCGGCAGCGGGCGTGGGCCGAAATGGAAGAGCGGCTGACTGTGTTCCAGACGCCGGACGGCTGGGCAGGCCCCAACGAATTGCTGCTGACGGCCGGCAGGCGCTGAAGGCTCGCGGCGCTCAAAACTGGCGTTCCTTCACCTCGCCGGAAGAAATCGGAAAGAATCGGGGTGTCCAGCCGCAGCGCGACGCCGTCGCGCACACGCGGCAGCCCCCCGAATGAAAAGTTTCCTCCCCCTGCTCATCACCTTGCTGATCCAGGCGTTCAGCGCACTGGCATTGATGGCCGTGCCGGTGCTGGTGCCGGTGGAGCCAGGGCCGCCGCGCCTGAGCACCGCCGGCATCGGCGCTTACGTGCTGCTGGCTTATGTGGGCGCGGTGGTGGGCAGCCTCTCCGCCGGTGGCCTCGCCGACCGCTTTGGCGCGATCCGCACCAGCCAGGGCGCGCTGCTGGTATCGGCCATCGGGCTGGTGCTGACCGCGCTGGTGCCGGCGGCGGTGATGCCCGCCGCGCTGCTGATCGGGCTGGGCTATGGCCCGATCACCCCGGCCAGCTCGCACCTGCTGATCCGGACCACCGCGCCGGAGCGGCGCAATCTGGTGTTCTCGGTCAAGCAGACCGGGGTGCCGCTGGGCGTTGCGCTGGCCGGGTTTTGCGTACCGCCGCTGGCGGTGTGGGCCGGCTGGACGGGCACGCTGCTGGCACTGGCACTGGCCTGCGCGGGCATTGCGCTGGCGGCGCAACCGGTGCGGCCGGGGCTGGATGGCCCGGGTGCGGCCGGACCGTCCGGCAAGGCGTCAGTGGTGCCTGGTCTGCGCCGGCTGCTCGGGCAGCTGATCGAACCGCTGGCGGTGATCTTCCGGCACCCTTCGCTGCGCGTGCTGGCGGCGGTGTCGTTCGTGCTGTCGGGCATCCAGCTGTCGCTCAGCAGCTACCTGGTGAGCTACCTCACGCATGAAATGGCGTTGACGGCGCTGGTGGCGGGCTCGCTGCTCGGGCTTTCGCAGGTGGGCGGCGTGGTCGGACGGATCGTCTGGGGCTACCTGAGCGACCACCTGGTTGCGCCGCTGGTGATGCTGGCCACGGTTGCGGCGGTGATCGCACTGGCCTCGGCTGCCACCGGCGGCTTTGCGCTGGTGCAATGGGTGCCGCCGCGCTGGCTGCTGGCGGGGCTGATGTTCGTTTTCGGCGCCACCGCCAGTGGCTGGAACGGCGTGTACCTGGCCGAAGTGGCCCGGCAGGCACCGGCCGGCACGGCCGGCAAGGCAACCGCGGGAACACTCGCGCTCACTTTCATGGGCGTGATTCTGGGCGCGCCGCTGTTCGGCCTGGTGGCCAGCAGCCGGGCCGGCTTTGCCGGCGCCTTCCTGATGCAGGCGGCCTTCGCACTGGGCGTCGCCGTGCTGCTGATCGCGGCCGGCCGTCGGGGCCGCGAGCGCCCGACGCCGCCATCCACCTGATTCCGTCCGCTCCCTGATTCGCAAGATCATGCTCAAGACCCTGAAAGACCTGTTCGATTCGCTGCTCTCGCCGGCGCCTGACGCAACCCCTGCCGCGCGCGAGCACTCGCTGCAGCTGGCGACCGCCGTGCTACTGGTGGAAGTGATGCGCGCCGATGCCCGCGGCAATGCCGACGAGCGCAGCGCCGCCATTCGCGCCTTGCAAGGCAAGTTCACCCTGGCCGACGACGAGGTCGAGCGTCTGCTGGAGCTGGCAACGCAGACTGCCGAAACGGCCTACGACTACCAGCGCTTCACCGCCAGCCTGAACGACCACTTCACACAGGCGCAGAAGATCCGCGTGGTGGAGGCCATGTGGCAGGTGGCCTATGCCGACGCCCACCTGGACGCGCACGAGAACCACGTCATCGGCAAGGTGGCCGGCCTGCTGCACGTGACGCACGGCGAATACATCGCCGCCAAGATGCGCGCCAGGGCGGACGGACCCGGCGCGCCGCCGACGGCGGACGGCGGTTGACGGCATCGGCGGCGGATTGCCCGTCGCTATAAATCCTCTTTCGATAGCAAGTAAAGACCATTTGACGCTGGGTAGATGCCAAAAATACCATATTTTTGGTCTGCAGACCCCCCGGGGGGTCCGCCGCCGGCCGCTGGGTTGTCAGCCGTTGCGGGCTGCGCTTTTTCCATGCGGTTTGAAGGATGCCTGAGCCGGTTGCCGGCCTGACCTTTGTGCCTGATCGAAGCAGGCGGCGTCAGCCCGGAGGTCGGCTTCGATTTCCGTGACTTATTCACCCGTTTGCGACCGATTCACGACCCGGAATGTGCTCCAATTCGCGCGAGCTCCGGACAAACCCAATCCCCAGGCACCTGTGAACACCTTCAAGCGCTTTGCAAATGCTGCATGCTGGCCCGGCGCGCGGCCGGCTCCGTGGATCAGGGTCCTGCTGGTGCTGACGATGCTCGGCTGGATGTCCCAGGCGCAGGCCGTCATCGACGTCAACAAGTCCTTCAACCCGGTCAACCGGGCGGTCGGGCAGACATCCACGCTGGTCATCACGCTCTACAACAGCAACGTGGTCGCCGCAACCAGCGCGGCGTTGACCGACACGCTGCCGGCCGGGATTTCCGTCTCGCCGCTGCTCTCCAACTCCTGTGGCGGCAGCGTCAGTACCACCGGCACCCAACTGCTTCTCACCGGCGGCACGATTCCGGCGGCGTCGGGCGCGGTCAATGGCAGCTGCTCCATCTCGGCCGTGGTCACGGCACTGAGCCCCGGCACGCACATCAACACCATCCTGAAGACGGACGTCAGCACCAGCCAGGGCAACGCCGATCTGGACGCGCAGGCAACGATGACGGTGAACGCGCTCGCCGGACTGACGGGCACCAAGGTAGTGGCGGTGGACAACGATCTGCACGGCGGCGGCACGCGCAACTTCGTCATCACGCTGAGCAACAGCAATGCCATTGCCTTGACGGGCGTCGGCTACACCGACACCTTGCCGGCCACGCTGCGTGTCGGCCCTGGCGGCTTGTTGTCCAACAGTTGCGGCGGCAGTGTGCTGGACCAGGCGACCGGCGGCAATGGCACGGTCGACGATGGCGACACGGCCGTTCGCCTGACCGGCGGCACGATGGCGGCGGGCGGATCGTGCTCGGTGAGTTTCGTCGTCAGGCCTGCCAACGACGCGAATGTCAGCAACGGGAGCGTCACCAACAGCATTCCGGCCAATGGCGTCACCAGCACCCAGGGCATCAGCAACGCTGCAGCCATCAACGGCAGCATCAACCTGCGTACCGGCGCTGCGGTGGCCAAGGCGTTTTCACCGTCCACGATCAACCAGAACGGCCTGTCAACGCTGACGCTGACGCTGACCAACTTCAACCTGTCGGCCATCACCGGCGTCAACTTCACCGACGCCATGCCGGCCGGCGTCACGGTGCAAAGCGTGGTGTCCAACACCTGCGGCGGGACGCTCAACTCGCTTCCCGCCACAGCGGTCGTGCTGACCGGCGGCACCGTCCCCGCCGTGGCGAACCCCGACAGCAGCTCCGGAGCCACCTGCCAGATTCGTGTGCAGGTCACGGCGGCGAACGCGGGTGACTACGTCAACAGCGTTCCGGCCGGATCGTTTGGCAGCTCGCCGATCAACTACAACGCCACTTCTGCTACCTTGCGCGTGCTGCCGCCGTCGGCGGTGTCGGTCAGCAAGGCTTTCAGCCCCACCAGCACGGTGCTGACCGGCACCAGCCTGCTGACGATCACGCTGAACAACAGTGGCGGTGTGCCGGCCGCGATCACCAGCTTCACCGACAACCTGCTGACCATGGGCACCACGGCCGTGCGCATCGCCGCCAGTCCGGCGCCGACGAACAATTGCGGCGGTGTGCTGACCGCCACAGCCGGCGCCACGACCATCAGCCTGGCGGGCGGCGTGATCCCGGCGGGCGGCACCTGTCAGCTCATCGTGCCGGTGCAGGCCGAACCGAACTTCAACACCGGCAACCGCACCAACACCGTGCCGCCGGACAGCCTGGTGACCTCGGTGGGCAACAACGAGAACACCACCACGGCCGTGTTGACCCTCAATGTGGCCCTGACCGCCAGCAAGGCGTTTTTCCCCACCACAGTCGCCCCGTCGGGCACGTCACGACTGACCGTGACGATCAGCCACGTGAACGGTGCCGTTGCGTTCACCAATCTGTCGTTCACCGATCCGCTGCCCGGCACGGTGGCGGGCACGCACACCGTGGCGAACCCGGCCAACGTGTTCAGCACTTGCGGCGGCAGCGTGACGGCGACGCCGGGCGCCAGCAGTTTTTCATTGGCCGGCGGCAGCCTGCCGGCCGGCGCCAGCAGCTGCATCGTGGCGCTTGACATCCAGGCGCCGGCGGGCACGGGCGCCAGCACCAACACCATCCCGGTCGGCGGCATCACCACTGCCGAAGGCGTGATCAACCGCAGCGCGGTCACGGCCACGCTCACCCGCACCAGCAGCGGCGCGCCGGTCACGCTGAACAAGTCGTTCAGCCCAACCAGCATCAACGGCGGCGGGGTTGCCACCTTGTCCGTGTTCATCCTGAACAACGGCGTGGGCGCGCTGGCGCTGACGTCGGTCAGTCTGACGGACACGCTGCCCGCCGGCATGCTGATCGCATCGCCGTCAGCGCCGACGTTCACGGGTGCGGGCTGCACCGGCGGCAGCATCACCGCCACGCCCAATACCGGCTTCGTCAACCTGTCCGGCGCCGCCATCACGGCGGGTTCCAGTTGCCTGCTCACGGTGCAGGTCACGGGTGTGCAGGATGGCAACCTGATCAACACCATTCCCGCTGGCGCGCTGGCCAGCGCACAGGGCGTCAGCAACGGCGCGGCGTCCGCCGCCACACTGACCGTTCTTCGCAACATGGCGATCACCAAGGCCTTCCAGCCCGGCACCATTGTCCAGGGCGGCACCAGCACGCTGCTGATTTCCCTGATCAACACCAATGACGTGCCCCGCACCGGCGTGGCGTCCAACACCTTCACCGACAACCTGCCGGCCAATGTGACGCTGGCGTCGGGCGTGTCGACCAACACCTGCGGGGGCTCGGTCACCAACGGGGCGGGCGGCGCCCTGGCAGCGGGCGGCACGAGCCTGCGACTCAACGGCGGCAGCTTTCCGGTCAACAGCCTGTGCACCATCACCGTCGTGGTCACGTCCAACGTCCCGGGCACCTACAGCAACGTGATACCGGCCGGCGCCATCACCACGGTCGAAGGCAGCACCAACCCCGACCCGGCGCAGGCGACGCTGACCACGATCGCCGTGCCGACGATTGCCAAGTCATTCAACCCGGCGTCGGTGTCGTCCGGGCAGGTGAGCACGCTGAGCTTCATCATCACCAACCCCAACAGCGCGGCCCTGCTGCCCGCCGGCCTGACGGGTGCCGGCTTCACCGACAGCCTGCCGGCGGGGATGACGGTCACCCTGAGCGGGCCCGCAGCCGGCAGCTGCACCGGCGCATCGGGCAACTTCCTGAGCGCCGGCGCCACGGCGGTCACCATCAGCGGCCTGACGCTGGCGCCGGCTGCGTCGTGTTCCGTCACCTTTCTGGTCAGTGCATCGGCGCCGGGCGCTTACCCCAATGCGAGCTCAGGCGTCTCGAGCGCGCTCACCCCGGTCGCCGGCCCGGCCTCCAACACCGCCACGCTCACCGTGCTGGCGGCGCCCACCCTCACCAAGAGCTTCAGCCCCTCGACGCTGCTGTCGGGCGGTACCGGCACCAGCGTGCTGACGCTGACGGCCGGCAACCCGAATGCCGCGGCCGTCACCCTGGCCAGCCCGGCGTTTCTGGATGTGTTTCCGACCAGTCCCGGCGCCATGGTGGTGGCCAGCCCGCTGACCACCACCAACACCTGCGGCGGCACACTGGTCAACAGCAGCAACGGCACGCTGACGGCCGGGGACGCCGGCATCCGCCTGAACAACGGCTCGATCGCCGCCAACGGCACCTGCACCCTCAGCGTGCTGGTGCTCGCGCCCGGCTCGGGCACCTACCTGAACACCGCCAACCTGAGCACGGTCAACGCGGGCAACGCGCCCGCGGCAACTGCTTCCTTCACCGTCACGCCGTCTGCCGACCTGCGCATCAGCAAATCCAATGGCGTCAACGGGCTGACATCCGGGCAGTCCACCACCTACACCCTGACGGTGAACAACCAGGGGCCGGCCGCCGGCAGCGGCACGACCATCACCGACCCGGTGGCGCCAGGCCTGTCCTGCACGACGCTGACCTGCGGCGCCGCTGGCGGGGCCGTGTGCCCCACAGGGCCGCTGGACGTCGGGACGCTGCAGACCCCGGGCTACGTCATCCCGACCTTGCCGGCGGGCGGGACGCTGGATTTCCAGCTCGGTTGCACCGTCACGGCCACGGGCCAGTAGCGCCGCCGGCTGCCGGCGGTGCCATCCGCTGCCGCCGGTGGCGGCCAGGCCGGGGGTCGGCGAGCCGCCCCCGCACTTTGTGGCGTACCATGCCTGCACCCATCCCCAACTCATCTGGAGACATCATGGCCAAAGGCGACCAGCGCAGCGAAAAAATGGCGAAAAAACCCAAGAAGGACACCTCACCCCCGAAGGTTCCGGTTGCATCCGACCGTCCGACGGCTCCGATGACGGCCGTGATGCCGCGCGGCAAGCTCAAGAACAAATGAAGGCGACCTGGAAAGGCACTGTCATTGCCGAAAGTGACAACACCGTGCTGGTCGAAGGCAACCACTACTTTCCCGAAGCCTCGGTGAAGAAGGAATACCTCACGTTCAGCAACCACAAGACCACCTGCCCCTGGAAGGGCGAGGCGAGCTACCACTCGCTGCTGGTCGATGGCGAGATGAATATCGACGCGGTCTGGACCTACGCCGACCCCAAACCCGAGGCCGAGATGGTGCGCGGACACTACGCGTTCTGGAAAGGCGTGATCGTTGCCGCCTGAAACCGATCGGACGGGCGTGGCCAGCGCGCAGACGGTGCTCGACTTCTGGTTCGCCGAACTGCAGCCCAGGCAACGCTTCATGAAAGACGCTGCGCTGGATGCGCAGATCGGGCGGCGCTTCGGCGCCACCCTGCACGCGGCCATTGCCGGCGAGCTGGCCGACTGGCGCGGCACGCCCGAGGGCCGGCTGGCTGAAATCATCGTGCTCGACCAGTTCTCGCGCAACATCTGGCGCGACTCCCCGCGTGCATTTGCGCAAGACCCGCAGGCGCTGACGCTGGCGCAGGAACTAGCGGCCAGCGGGCAGGCCGCGCAGTTGCCGGCCGATCGGCGCGCTTTCGCCTGGATGCCGTTCATGCACAGCGAGTCGCTGCAGGTGCACCGGCAGGCGCTGCCGCTGTTTCAGCAACCGGGTCTGGAAGACACACTGGCGTTTGAAATACGCCACCGCGCCATCCTCGAGCGCTTTGGCCGCTACCCGCATCGCAACGCGATCCTTGGCCGCGAAAGCACGGCGGAGGAAAACGGGTTTCTCGCCGAGCCGGGTTCTTCGTTCTGACGCAGCGGCTCAGGCCGCTGATCGAGCGGATTCGGTTGCGGTCGGTGCCGCGCCCCAGTTCTTGTATTGCCCCGGCCGACCCATCGGCGCCCGCCCGATGTCCACGCCGGCCTTGGCCAGTTCGCGCTTCAGTTCCTTGCGAAAGCTGTGGTAGTCCACCTCCATCGCGTGGCGCTGGCCGCCCTCGAAGGCAAAGTGCGGGTGTTCGATTTCCTGGCGAACGGCTGCTTCCATGTCGGCCGGGCGGCGGTAGCGGCCGGTGATTTCGAGGCAGGCCAGCCGGGCCTGGTAGTCGGCCATCGGCCAGATGCAGCCCAGCGGCTGGAACAGGCCGATGAAGTACAGCGTGGGGTGCTGCGCGTGCATCATCTTGCGAAACAGCGGCACTTTTTCCACCTGCTGGAAATCGATGAAATCCTTGTCGAAAAACGGAAACGTGGTCCAGAACCCGGTGCAGGCGCAGACGATGTCGTAGCGCTCGCGCCGGCCGTCGCTGAACTCGACGAACTCGCCGTCGAGCCGCACGATTGCCGGCCGGGGCTCCACCTTGCCGTGGCGGATCGCCTCCAGCAGGTCCGAGCCCAGTGTCGGGTGCATGTTGAAGACGTCGCCCTGCGGTTGCGGCAGGCCGTAGCGGCTGTACGGCCCCTGCAGCAGCCGCACCAGCAGCGTCGAGGCCTTGCTGCGCAGCCAGCGCGGCAACGCGGCGCTGCCCGCGCCGAACACGTCGGCCGGCTGGCCGAACAGGAATTTGGGCAAAAACCACTGCGGGCTGCGCATCGACAGGCGCACATGGCCGGCGACGCGAGCCGATTCCAGCGCCACGTCGCAGGCCGAGTTGCCCGCCCCGATCACCAGCACGTCCTTGCCGCGCCAGCTGTCGTCCACCCCCTTGAAATCGTGCGAATGCAGGTAGCGCCCGCCGAATGCACCGGGGTATTGAGGCCACTTGGGGTTCCAGTGGTGGCCGTTGGCAACCATCAGGTGTGTGAAGGTCTCGCTGCGCGCAGCGCCGGTGTCGTCGTGGAAGTCGAGGCGCCAGCCGCCGTCCCCGGTCGGGCTGACATGGTCCACCGTGTGGCCGAACCGCACGTGCGGCAGTACACCGAAGTGGCGCGCATAGGCGTCAAAGTAGGCCTGCACCTGGCTGTGGTGCGGGTAGTCGGGGTAGTCGGCCGGCATCGGGAAGTCTTCGTACTCCGACCAGGCTTTTGAACTGATGATGTGCGTGTTGTCGTACACGCTGGAGTGGCCGGTGGCGGCGTTGAACACCCAGTTGCCGCCGACGCGGTCGTTGCGTTCGAAGACGACCACCGCGAGTCCGGACTGGAGGGCGTTCTTGGCGGCGGCAATGCCGCTGGGGCCGGCGCCGATGACGGCAATGCGGGTCGCAGGTTTCATGGGGCCACTTTACAAGAGCCGGGTGATGCCTTGCAGGGTAACGGGCGTTCAACCCCCGGGTGACGGGCTTTTGCCTTTCGCTTGGGGCCGGCCCCGGCGTGAACACCGGTTTTCTGACACCATCGCAGCCATGAACGATTCAACCCTTCAGGTGCAAGGTATCGACCTGCACATCAGTGGCGAAGGCCCGCAGACGATCGTGATGATCCATGGCTGGCCGGACACCTGGCGCCTGTGGGACGCCACGGTGGCCGCGCTGCAGGACCGCTACCGCTGCGTGCGCTTCACGCTGCCGGGCTTCGATGCGGCGCTGCCGGCCCGTGCCACGTCAATGGCCGAGATGAACGCGCTGTTCGATGCCATCGTGCAGGCCGTCAGCCCCCACCAGCCGGTCACGCTGCTGCTGCACGACTGGGGCTGCATCTTCGGCTATGAGTTTGCCGCGCGTCATCCGCAGCGGGTGAGCCGCATGGTGACGGTGGACATCGGCGACTACAACTCGGGTGCGTATCAGCGATCGCTCCCGGTCAAGCCGCTGCTGCAGATCGCCGGCTACCAGCTGTGGCTGGCGCTGGCCTGGCAGCTGGGCCGCTGGGGCGGCCGTGGGGCGTCCGACCGCATGACGCGCTGGATGGCGAAGGCCATGCGCTGCCCGACCGCGCCGGCGCTGATCTGCGGCCAGATGAACTACCCCTATGCGATGCAGTGGTTCGGGCTGAAGGGGGGCTTCCGGAAAGCGGCGCCGGTCAAGCCGTTGGCGCCGCTGCTGTACTGCTATGGCGAGCGCAAGCCGTTCATGTTCCATTCGCCGAAATGGCTGGAAACGCTGGCCGCGCGGCCGGATTGCGAAGCGCAGGGGTTTCGCAGCGGTCACTGGGTGATGGTCGATCAGCCCGAGGCCTTTCATCGGCGCGTGCGCGACTGGCTGGCGCGCACCCCGGCTGACGGTTCTTCGCCGCCCGACGATACCGCGGCGGGTAAGAAACCGGCGCCTGGCGCGACCAAACGCCATGCATCATGTTTCAAGCTGGCGCCTGTGGGCGCCGTTTTTTCTGCTCGCTGTTCAGGTTGCGGGTGCCGCGTCGGCCATGGGGCTCACCCTGCAGCCGGCTGCCGCCGGGTGTGGCGTTGCCGCCGCGGTGGCGCCGCCCGCGCCAGCACTGACGCGCGAGCTCCTGCCCGACAGCCAGGTGGTGCGCGGCATCCGCGACATTGCCTGGGTCTGGCTGGCCTCGCCCACCTACCGCTATCCGCACGCCGCGCTGGGGTCGGCGGTGCACGCGGGCAGTCTGCAGGTGCTTCCGGCCGGCGCCTCGGCTGCCGTCAGCTACGAGCTGCCGCTGAACCGCGTCTTTGAAGACCGGGTGCCGCGGCTGGCGGATCTGGACGGTGACGGCCGCGACGAGATCATCGTGATCGAGGCCGACGCGTTCAAGGGTGCGGCGGTGGTGGTGCTGGGGCTGCAGACGCGCGCCGATGGCCGGGCGGAAATTGTCGAGAGGGCGCGCAGCCCGCACGCCGGTTCGGCATTTCGCTGGCTGAACCCGGTTGGCGTGGCCGACTTTGACGGTGACGGCCGGGCCGACATCGCCAGCGTCACCACGCCCCATATCGGCGGCGTGCTCAACCTCTACCACTACCGGCCGCCGAAGCTGGAGCCGTTTGCCACGGCGATGGACGTGTCCAACCACCGCATGGGTGCGCTGGAGCAGCAGCAGGCCGCGATTGTCGAAAGCCCGGGCCTGCGGCCGACGATCATCCTGCCCGACATGACGCAGACCGCGCTGCACGCGCTGCGCTGGGTGGCGCCGGGCCGCTGGGAAGAACTGGCCGACCTGAAACGCCTGCCGGCCCGGGTGGCGCGCATCACGCCGCTGCCGCAGGGTGCCTGCGTGACGCTGGCCGACGGCAGCTGGTGGCGCGCGACGCTGGCGCACTGAACCCGCGCGAAGACCGTCGTCAGGGCTTTTTGATGGCGGCCTTGCTCGCCGGAGCAGCGGCGGACGCCGTCGCAGCGGCCGGCGCTGGCGCTGCGCCGCCTGCCAGCGGCGCGCCGACCAGCAGCGCGCGGAAGGTTTCAAGGCGCGCGCGCAGCCGGCGCTGGTTGACCGGCCCGACGCGCACCATGATCTTTTGCCCGGCCGTGAGCTTCTGCAGCGCCGGGTCGACGTATTCGTAGCGCACCCAGGGCCGCAGCGAAGGCACCGAACCTTTGACCTCGACCAACGTCACAGCCACCGGCCCTTCGGGCACCGGCGCGGCCAGCAGGTTGTCGATCACGGCCACCAGCCGGTCGTTGAAATAGCGCCCCGGGTAGCCGATGTCTTCATAGGCGCGCTGAAACAGTGGGTAGAGCCGGCCATACAGCGCGACGGCTTTCTTCGGGTCGACAGACTCGATCAGTTGCACCAGCGGTGCATAGCGCAGGCTGTTGTCGGGGCTGATCACGGTGCCAGTGGCCCCGCCAGCGGCCAGCACCGTGAAGCGTTCGGGCGTCGGGTTCACCGGCCACAGCGCGGGTGGCGCATGGGCACGGGCGAGGTTGTCGACGGTGGCCACCACGCGGCGGGCGAAGTCGTCGAACTGAATGAACTTGAGCACATCGGTACGGCCCAGCAGGTCGGACAGCACGTCGTTGATGAAGGCATTGGTTTCGGCCGCATTGCCCAGCTGCGGCAGTTGCGGCGCATCGGGCTCGATCACCGCACTCACCGGGTATTCGATGGCCGGCTTTGCGGGCGCCGATGCCACCACGGCGGGCGGCGGCGCGACCACCGCCGGCGCAGGCGCGGCCGCTTCAGGTTTTCTGGCCTGCAAGGTCTGGCTGTACTGCCAGCCGAAGTAAAGGGCTGCCCCCAGCGCTGCCAGCGACAGCGCCGTGACCAGACGGGCGTTGTGTTTGTTCATCGCCGGATTCCGTCAGGGTGGGTGAGAAAAGCCCATGCTAACACCCGGGGCCCCGGCTGCGGCCGTTACCCGGGTAATCCCTTATTGATAGCAATCAACGACGATTTGACGCTGGCTGAGGGCCAAAAACAGCAAAAAATGCATGAAAAAAGGCCACACCCCCCTCTCTCCTCGCAGGGTTGCCGCAGTGTGCGTCGCTGCAACCGGGCTGGCGCAACGGGTTCAGGACTGGCCGTGCTTGCCGGCCTGCCAGCCCTGGGCGCCAACGACCTGCTCGGCAACGGCGGTGGGGGCGGCTTCCAGCGGCGTGCCCATGGTGTCGTTCCAGCGGTTCAGGAAGGCGAACATCGCGATCACGCCGAGGATCTCGGTGATCTCGCCATCGCTCCAGTGCTGGCGCAACTGGGCAAACTGCTCGTCGGTCACCGCATTGGGCTGGCTGGCGGCGGCCAGCGCAAAGTCCAGCGCCAGCCGCTCGCGTTCGCTGTAGTGCGGGCTGATGGTGTAGGTCCACACGTCGGCGAGCTTTTCTTCGCTGACGCCGAAGTTCTTCGCGCCCAGCAGCGTGTGCGCCTGGCAGTACAGGCAGCCCGAGACCTTGCTGGCCACGTGACCGATCAGCCGGCGAAAGCCCAGGTCGACCTCGCCGTCGGGGTCCATCACCGCGCCGTTGAGCTGTGCCAGCGCCTGCGCCAGTTTCGGCTTGCGCTGCATGGTCAGTACGCTGTTGGGGGTGAAGCCCAGCGTGCCCAGAAAGAAATCGAAATGCGGCTTCAGTTCCGGCGTGGTTTCGGGTGGCAGGGGAGGCAGGCGAGGGGGCATCTGGAGGCTCTTGAGGCAGGGTTTGCAGATCGGCGCGTGGCTCAATGGAGCGGCCGCGCCAGATACACACCCTCGCGGCCGACGATGGCGGTGCGCGCGGGCATCAGGATGGTGCAATCGTCGCACGGTGCGCGAATCTCCAGTTCACCGTCGGTGGCGATCAGCTCGTCTCTGGCAAAAACCTCGAAGCCGACGCAAGGGCGCACGAAACGAAATTCCGGCGTCTTCACCACGTGGATGTGCTGCAGCTCGAAACGCTTGGGCGCGGGCGGCGGCACCGGCGCATGCGCCGGCGCCACCAGGCCGAAGTGCGCGAGAAAGTCCTGCGTCACCGAAATCGCCACGTCGCTGGTCGCTCGCAGGAAGTGCTGGCCGCATTCGACCACCAGCGCCGTGCCCAGGCCCTGCGCCATGCCGAAAGCGCCGAACTGGATCAGCGGCGTGCCCGAACTCATGCCGTCAGGCATCACCAGGTGCACGCGCGGGCGGCCGATGGCCAGCGCCGTGGTGCCGTTGCGCACAAAACCCGGGTAGACCCAGAAGGGTTCGACGTCCTGGCTGGTGGAGTGGATGTCCAGCAGGTGGTCGGCCGCGGCCACCACTGGGCGCAGTTCGCGCGCACGGCGCAGCTCGGGGCTGTCTTCGGGGCCGTCCAGCCAGGCGTCGGACCAGATGCGGTTGAGGTTGTGCACCAGCTGCCGGCTTTCAAAGGGTTTGGCCGGGTCGAAGCTGCGGTAGGCCTCGACGTTGGCAAAGCTCACCGTCAGCGTGCCGATCAGTGGCCGCACGCCCGCGTCGAGCAGCTGCGTGGCGGCCACCATGCCGCAGAACTCGTTGCCATGCGTCAGCGCATTGATCAGCACGTGCGGCCCGGGTTTGCCGGATTCGAAGCGGTGCACGTAATCGACGCCGATGTTGCCCTTTCGGTAGGGCTCAAGGTCGCGCGGTAGCACTTCCAGCACCGGCGCGGCCAGCGGGTTGACGGAGGGGGTGACGTTGGTGTCCATGGGGTTGCGTTTCGGTTGCAAATTTTTCGGGCAGTCCGGCTCTCAGGCAGGCGCCAGCACCGTCAGCAGCCAGCGGTTCAAGGCCACCAGCTCTTCGGGGCAGACCGAGTGCCCCATCGCGTAGTCGCTCCAGCTCACGCTGTAGCCCAGCGCCGCCAGCGCGTCGCGCGAAGCCATTGCGCGGCCGATCGGCACCACGTCGTCCTGGCGGCCATGGGCCAGCCAGATCGGTGTGGATTGGTTCGCCGCGTGGCGCTCGGAAGCCGTCCTGTCGGCCAGCGGCAGGTAGCCCGACATGCCGACGATGCCGGCCAGCCGCTCGGCGTGGCGCAGCCCGGTCATCAGCGCCATCGCCGCGCCCTGCGAAAAGCCCGCCAGCACGATGCGGCTGGCCGGCACGCCGCGAGCGACTTCGTGCGCGATCAGGCGCTCGATCTCGGCCTGCGAGGCGCGCAGGCCGCCTTCGTCTTCGCGGTTGGCCAGATCGGCGGCGCGGATGTCGTACCAGGCCGGCATGACGAAGCCGCCATTGATGGTCACCGGAATCTGCGGCGCGTTCGGGAACACGTAGCGCACCGGGCCGGCGGCGCGCAGGTCGAGCTGCTCGGCCAGCGGCTCGAAGTCGTGGCAGTCGGCGCCCAGGCCGTGCATCAGCACGATGCTGGCGCGCGGCGACGCGCCGGTTTCGATTTCAAGGGTTTCAAGACTCATGGCGTTCCGGTTTCAAGCGACAAGGGAAGGCGCTGACGGCTCGGGCCGCGTTGCCTGTGATCCAGGGCCCATCGTAGCCCCACAGCAACTGCGAACTGTTCAGCCCCGGTCGAACACCGCGTCCACCGGCACCTGCAGACCGGTGGCGAGCTGATTCGTCTTGGCGGCCAGCCCGATGATGGCCAGCATCTCGGCGTGCTGGGCGTCGGTCATGCCCTTTGCACGGGCCGCGGCGGTGTGCGAGTGGATGCAGAAGCTGCAGCCGTTGATGATGGACGCGGTGATATAGATCATCTCGCGCGTCAGCGGGTCGAGCGCGCCGGGCTGCGCCATCACGCGCTTGACCTCGGCCCAGGTCGATTCGAGCAGCGCCGGGTCGAACGCCAGATAGCGCCACAGGTTGTTGATGAAGTCGGTTTTTCGCGTGGCGCGGATGTCGTCAAAGACGGCTTTCACGCGCGGGTCGCTCTCGGGGTTGGCGGTGGGGGCAACGGTGGTCATGGGCAGGCTCCGGGTGTGGCAGGAATCGGTTGGCGGGTAATTCAGCGGCTCAGAAGAGATCGAGGTTGGTGCCGGGCGCGGGTGGCGCCGGCGGCTCGTGGGGAGCGGGCGCCGCGCCGGGCTCGGCTGCGGCAGCTGCCGGCTTGCGCGCCGCCCGGGGTGAGGCGGCTCGCGGTGCAGGCGCGGCGACGAGCTGCCCGGCCGGCATGGCGCGCATCAGCAGTCGTGCGTCGGCGTCGCTCGCGTTCAGCCAGGCGGCGCGGTCGGCGGGCGCGATCAGCACCGGCATGCGCTTTTCTTCGCCAGGGCGGTGCATGCGGCCCATCAGCGGGTGACCGTCGGCATTCACGGTCAACAGGCTGAAGCTGTTGACGATTTCGCCGCTGGCGGGGTCGGTCCAGCCCTCCCACAAGGCAGCGGCGGTCAGCACGCTGCCGTCGGCACTGGCCAGGCGCCACCGGACCGCGTGACCGGTTTCCCAGCAGGGTTCAAAAAAGTCGTCCATCGGCACCAGCGCCCAGCGCCGCTCGCGCCAGGGCGTGCGGTAGCTCGGCTTGACCGAGGTCGTCTCGTTGCGGGCGTTGACCGTGTGGCGAGACAGCTCCCTGGCGTGCGCGGCATCGCGGCTCCATCGCGGCACCAGGCCAAAGCGGGCGAGCAGGCAGCGCGTGGCGTCCGCCGCGGCCAGCGCGGCATCGCCGTCGGCATCGGCGCTGGCGTCTTCGGATTCGCTGCGCACCACGATGGGCGCCTCGTAGCCCGGGAAAGCCTCGGGCGGCCAGTCGCGCGGCGGCAGGTGCGCCACGCCGAGCCGGGCGGCGCGCAGGCGGTCACGCGAGGTGGGCGAGTAGTTGGTGCACATGCTCCGTCATTTTGACGCGGTGCAGGCTGGGCGATGGCGCGTCGCGGTTACCGAGTTGCGTTTCGAAGGTCGGGGACCCCCAGGGCGTCATTTTCAGGAAAAACCGGTCAAAAATGGCAAAACCCAGCGTCAGATCGTGAGGTTTTGCTATGAATAGCGAAGTATTCAAGGGGCGGCACGATGCGGCGGACCGTCGCACCGGGCGCCGGACCACTTCAGTGGGTGACGAATTCGTAGTCCACGTCTTCGCTTTCAACCATGTCCAGAATGTCGCCCAGCGCGTCGTCGTCGTCGGTGCTGCGCCAGGTATCTTCGGGGTCGCTGGCAAACAGCGGCTCCATGGTCAGGTCCAGAAACTGGCCGTTGGGCAGCTTGAGCACCTGCCCGCCGTCAGAGACGGCCACCAGCTCCCAGTCGTCCGGGACGGCCATCTCCAGCGTGATCGTGACCTTGAGTTTTTTCATATCGGCTTTCTGTTCAGTAGCCCGACAGTATGGGCCTCAAAGCGCGCCGCCGAGCTGCCGATTGACCTCAATGGCATCCGGCGCCGCAAAAGGGGTGTTGTGCCGCCCGGTCAGCGGCCCGCCGCCGGGCACCACCTGGCCGGCCGCGTCGTAGCCGATGGCCTTGAATTTCCAGACGGTGCCGACGCGCTTGAGGTTGCCCACGTGCGCGCCGCCCGCCAGGTGCACGCTGAAGACGTCGGGGTTGATCGGGCGCAGGGAGAGGGGTTGGGAAGGCTGCATGGCGAAAAGTCTAGTCGCATGGGCGGCGTCGTGGCGGCCGCGCCGCTGCGGATAATCGGGCTCGCCCGGCCCGGCGCAGCGGTTTGCGCATCCGGCGGGGCCCAGCAAAAAAAGCCATGACCGAATTCGCAAAAACCTCCATCGGCACCCCTGGCCAGCCCTGGGGCACGGCAGAGCTGGCCGAATGGCGGGCCCGGCAGGTGCGCCGGCGCAGCCATGCCGATGACGTGCAGGCGGTGATCGCGCGCCTGGCGCCGCACTTTGGCGTCATCGAATATGGCGAGCTGCGTTATGGAGACGAGCACTTTCCGCTGCAGGCGGTTCACGCAGGCGAATGGCGCGCCGGCCGGCCCGGCGTGCTGGTGACGGGCGGCGTGCACGGCTACGAGACCAGCGGCGTGCACGGCGCGCTGCGTTTTCTGCAGGAACAGGCGCAGGCGTGGGCGGATCGCGTCAACCTGCTGGTCGTTCCCTGCGTGAGCCCCTGGGCCTACGAGCGCATCCACCGCTGGAACTTTGATGCCATCGACCCCAACCGGTCGTTCCGCGCGCCCAGCCCCGCGCAGGAGTCGGCGGCGCTGATGCAACTGGTGGCGCCCTTGCTGGGGCAGTTTGCCGCGCACATCGACCTGCACGAAACCACCGACACCGACGAGTCCGATTACCGGCCCGCGCTGGCCGCCCGCGACGGCCAACCCTTCGAGCCCGGCAGCATCCCCGACGGCTTTTACCTGGTGGACGACACCGAAAACCCGCAGCCGGCGTTCCAGCAAGCCATCATCGATGCGGTGGCGCGCGTCACGCACATCGCGCCGCCCGAGGCGAAGGGCGAAATCATCAACTGCCCCGCCGTGGCGCATGGCGTGATCCGCTACCCGCTCAAGGCCTGGGGCCTGTGTGGCAGCATCACCGGTGCGCGCTACACCGCCACCACCGAGGTCTATCCCGACAGCCCCCGCGCCACACCCGAGCAGTGCATTGCCGCGCAGGTGGCGGCGGTGGGCGCTGCGATCGGGTTCGTGCTGGATCAAGCGCATCCCTGAACGGGAACGCGCTGTTGCGCAACGGTCAGATCAGGCAGCCGGGGGAGGGGCTGCGGCCAGCCCTGATCAACCGGCATCCGTCCTCAACGCCCATGCAGTGCTTGCCTCAGGCCCAGACAACAGATTTCTTCTGTGCCAGCCAGCCGGCATATTGACTCTCGTACGCTTCCTCGATCTTGTTGCGCTTGACCTTGAAAGTGGGCGTGACGAAACCGTTTTCGGGCGACCAGGTTGTCTTCACAATCGCAAGGAAGTCCAGTTTTTCATGGGCCTCCAGCTTCGCATTCACCTGTGCGAGATGATCCGACATCGACTTTTCAATGGCCGCTTTCCCCTCTGCGGTAGCCGCCCGTTGCAGGGCGTCGGGTGACAGCATGACAATGGCAAACGGTTGCGCAAAATTGGCGCCGGTTGCGGCGCAGGCCTCGACATCCGGGCTGTTGACCAGCAGTTCCTCGATGGGTGCCGGCGCCACGTATTTGCCCTTGCTGGTCTTGAAGAGGTCTTTCACCCTGCCGGTGATCTTGAGGCAACCATCGGGCTCCAGCCGCCCTTTGTCGCCCGTGTGCAGCCAGCCGTCGGCGGTCAACGCGGACGCTGTTTGCGCCGGGTCCTTGTAGTAACCCATCATCAGGCAGGGAGCTTTCATCTGGATTTCACCTGTTTCGGCGTCAATCCGGCTGCCGACGCCGTCATACGGCAGCCCGACGGTGCCGGGTTTGAACGTGCCGGGCAGGGTGGCGTGCGATACGCCGCTGTTTTCCGTCATGCCATACACCTCGATCAGGTCCAGGCCCAGGTCGCGGTACCAGCGCAAGACGTCTGGCGGCATGGGCGCGGCGCCGCCGGCCGCCAACCGGCAATTTCCCAAACCGAGTCCACTGAGAATCTTCTTGCGCACGATGCCGCCAATGATCGGCAAAGACAACAGCAGGTTCAGTTTTTTGGGCGGGAACTTGGCAAACACGCCATGCTGAAACTTCACCCACAGTCGCGGCACCGAGAAAAAGATCGTCGGTTGTGCACGCTGCAGGTCTTGCGCAAAGGTATCGAGCGATTCTGCAAAGAAGATGTGGCCGCCGTTCACCAGGGCGCCTTGCTCGATCAACATGCGCTCGGCGATGTGTGCCAGCGGCAAATAGGAGAGGTAGCGGTCCGTGGCCTGCAACTGAACCCGGCCCGGTGCCGTGGCGGTCTTGAGTCCCCAGGCCATGGCGTTGAACTTGTGCATCACGCCTTTTGGGTTGCCCGTGGTGCCCGAGGTATAGATGACGGTGCACAGCTCTTCACCATCGCGCTGGGGCTCGCCCGCCATCGGCTTGCTGTTCGCAATCAACGATTTCCATGTCGTGGTTTTCAGGCTTGCCGGTGCCAGCGGCAACGCGATCATCTGCACGCCTTCCGGCACGCCGTCTTTCAGCGCCGAGACTTCGTCAAGCTTGCCAACAAAACACACCTTGGCCCCGCTGTGCTCCAGGATGTAGCGCAAGGCCTGCCCGTTGAACGTCGGGTAGATCGGCACCGAGACATACCCGGCCATCCAGATGGCGAGGTCGGCCAGAATCCAGTGGGCGCTGTTTTTGCCCAGGATGGCCACCGTGCTGCCTTTTTCCCAGCCGTGGGCCTTGCCTTGCTCCACCAGCCACGTGGCCATCCGTCGGGCTTCGTCGCCAGCCTGGCGCCAGGTCAGGTTTTCCACCGCGCCGCCGCCGACGGGCTGCGTCAGAAAGAGCTTCTCCGGCTGCGACTTTTCCCAGCGGTAAAAAGACGGGAGCTGAAGATCGCCCGGTGCGAGGGTGATGGTTTTGGCCATGTTGTCTCCTTGTGAATTTCGCCAATTGACGATTGTCAAATCAGTTTAACGACTTCACTTCCGGGGTAAACCGGCGATTTCTGATTCAATCGTTTCAGCCCCTTCGCTGCCCTCGAACAAAACCCTCAGGAGACCGTTTTGAATATCACGAACGTCGAGCCGTTCATCCTGCATGTGCCGGTCACCGGCAGCCAGATCGCCGACAGCACCCGCGCCACGCCCGAACAATGCATTGCGGCGCAGGTGGCGGCCGTCTGCGCGGCGATCGGGTTTGTCGTGGGGCAAGGCTAGGGAGGGGTCTGCCGGTTTTTCAGGTGATTTCAGAAAAAAATCGCCGAATTCCAGCGTCGAATGGGCAGTTGTTGCTATTGATTGAGGATTGAAACGGTCGGGGAAGCGACCTGATTGCGCGGGCTGTTTCCCTCGAATCCGCGCGGATTCCAATTCCTTACAGCGCTTGCCGATATTTGGCGAAACGCCGCTGCTGGTCTAAGGTCAAAGCGTCTGTCAACCGATCTGCGCGCGCCGGTTCCAGGTTTTTGCGCCGTTGTCAGGCTCTCTTTGCTAACGTCTGAAAGGAGAACGACATGGGACTGCTTGGCAATCTTTTTGGCAGCAAGGTTGAATACCCGCAATTGCCGGCCGGCAACGCGGCATCGGCCAGACTCGATGAAATCAAGGCGCCGCTGGAAGAACTGGCGCACAAGGTGTCGGACCCGCTCGAAGTGGTGCCGGCCGAACATGAAGCCTTTGTTTTCCTCGGCAAACCGCCCAAGAACTTCGGCATTGCCTGGATTCATGACGGCAAGGTCACCGGCCTGAAGGAGTTTGCCGAAGAGCACGAGTTGTCGCCCATCGAAGTCGGCAAGCTGATCGTGCGGCTCGGCGAGGCCTATCAGCACGCCAGCGAAGCGCCGCGCTACTCGGCGGAATTTGGTGGCAAGCAGATGGTGATCATTCCGTCGCAGGGTCTGGAGCAGGAAGTGCACCAGATCATGACGAATTCGCTGCACTGACGGCGCGCTGCGTCGGCTGCCTCGCGCTGCGGCGGCGAACCCTTGCAGGGTGACCGGGACGGCGAACGGACGAGCCGGCCGCTGGCTTCAGCGCCGCCCGCCCAGCAGACCGCCGCCGATCTTTAGCAGGTCGCCCAGATCGACCTTGCCGTCACCGTCCTGGTCGAGCAGGCTGCCCAGCAGGCCGCCGCCCAGCCCGCCTTGCTGCTGCACGCGAGCGCTCTCCTGGCCCAGCACCTGACCCAGGCCCCCGGCGTCCATGCCGCCGGCGCTGGTGCGCTGCGCCAGGAACGACATCACGATCGGCGCCAGCAGTTGCAGCAACTGGCCGGCATTGGCACCCAGCCCCGTGGCCTGGCCCAGACCAGCCTCGGCGCGCTGCTGGTTGCCGCCAAAGATGTGGCCGAGGATGGCCGCACCGTCCGGCTGACCTGCGCCCGCGCCGCCGCCGTTGCCACTACCGCCCAGCAACGAACCCAGCAGCGAGCCGAGATCCGCTCCGCCACCACCACTGTGGTCGCGCTGCAGGGCGCCAAACAGATCCATCGCGCCCTGCGGGGTGGCCGCGTTGCGCCCCATCGCGCCCAGCAGCATCGGCAGGGCCGCGCCCACCGCCGCTTCAGTCTGCGCCGGGCTGGTGCCCAGTTGCTCGGCCATCTGCTGCAGCGGCGCGCCCTGCAGCTGGGCCATCAGGTCGTCGATCAGGGAGGTTGGGGCGGTCATGGCAAATATCCTTCAAGAAAAAAACAGGGGCACGCGGGCCTGGAAGTCATCGTAGGGTACGACGGGATCAATGCCCGAGGGCGCCGGGATGAATCTGCAGGGATTGAATGGCCGGTACCCCTTGACCCTTGCAAACCCATTTTTTACGAGAAAATGGCACCCAGCCAGTGTGAAATGGTCGAAATTAGCTATCAAAATTGATTGAATCTGCCGCGAGATCAGGCGGTGCGTCGCGGCGCTACGATGCGGGTTCCACAGGGAGGACACATGGCAACACCCAACAACGGCCGGCTCGCCGTACTGATCGATGCGGACAACGCACAGGCTTCGGTGATCCAGGAACTGCTGGCCGAGGTATCGCGCTACGGAACCGCCACCATCAAGCGCGCATATGGTGACTGGACCACCACCAACCTGAAGGGCTGGAAGGACGTGCTGCACAAGATGGCGATCCAGCCGGTTCAGCAGTTCAGCTACACCAGCGGCAAAAACGCCACGGACTCGGCGCTGATCATTGATGCGATGGACGTGCTCCACACCGGGCGAGTAGACGGGTTTTGCCTGGTGTCGTCTGATAGTGACTTCACACGCTTGGCCACGCGCATCCGAGAGGCAGGGCTGGTGGTGTATGGCTTTGGCGAACGCAAGACGCCCGAGCCTTTCGTGGCGGCGTGCGACAAGTTCATCTTTACGGAAATTTTGCGAACCGAGCCCGAAGAACCCAAGGCAGTTACGGGGGAAGTCACCGCATTACCCGAACTGAAGCCCATGATCCTTACGGCACTGAATGCAACGGCGCGGGAGGATGGCTGGTCCACCCTATCAGCTCTCGGCGGGCAGATAACAAAGAATCACCCGTCGTTTGACTCCCGAAACTACGGCTGCTCAAAACTCGGTGAGCTGATGCGCAAACAGGACTATCTGGAGGTGAAGGAAGTCCCGATGGGGGACGGGTCAGGGAATGTGAATTTGCACGTTCGCCGAAAAACTGGTGCAGCTGCGAAAGTTGGATAGAAGAAGGCAGATTGCCGGATTTTTCAGGTGAGAGTTATGAAAATCAATCCTGGCGTTAATTATTGCCAATTCTAATTATTTTTGCGGAAAATATTATTTAATTATTAGTCCGAATATTGCCGAAACAAAAAACCCGTCGAAACTCTGAAATCTAGTTCATCGTAAAAGTTCAGGTTACAGTCGTCTCTAGCGGATTTACTGTGAATAATGTATGCTTTGGTGATAAGGAGAGAGGAAAGTCCTACATAATGCGGTTCAAAATTTAGAGGCTATGCTTCAAATTCTTTGAAAAAATCGTGATTGATATCGAAAACTGTTCTCGGGATCAGACCGAATTCGAGTTTTTCAAACATGGAGACGAGTTTTTCACCGTCCACGAGTTCAATTGGGGGGACGCCATCACGTACAGCTTCATTTTTTGCATCCTGCGTAAAACGCCCTGTCGTCAAAATTATTCCCTTATCTGCTCTACCTGCCATTGCCCCGCGGAAATCACGAACCTTGTCTGAAGAAACAACCTCCTTGTACCTTTTGGACTGAAACAAGACTTTGAAACTCATCAATGAGTTGAGCTCGAGAACGCCGTATCCGTCAATGCCCCCATCTCCAGATTTTCCGGTTACTTTGACTTGGGAAAATCCAGACTCACGTAATAATCTTTGGCAAAGCCGCTCGAATCCGGCAGGAGGAAGATTTTTCACAATATCTAATACCTGAACACGGTAGTTTTCGTCCTCAACTTTCTCTTCGATTTCCGCATCAAAGCCGCTTGATGAAATCGCATCTGAATTAGATCGCTGCTTTTTCTCGAATTGATTGTGAACTCGTGAAAAAAATTCATTTGGTTTATCGAGATCGATAAGGTCCAGTGCATTCGGTTTTAAAGTCCATATTCCACGCTTGGTTGAATCGATGACTCCACCTTTTACTAAGTAAAAACGAGCCCATGCGATCCGGTTTTTTACAGTAGAACCACCATTCTTATTTCTAAGTTCCAGTTCATCTTCCGAGATATTGTATTTTTCAATGATGAGGTCCGTTATTTCGGTTGGATTCCCTGATCCGCCAAGTTCTCTAAGGACTTCGATGATCGGAACGAAATATTTCGTGAAATCAGGACCTTTTATGTGAAGCAGTTCTTTCTTCGCCATTTCGCTTCCCTTGAAATTTATGTCAAGTAACGGACCTATGGTGTCCGTCGGTAGTTTTGTCACAGCACATTTTTGCGGCTGAACCGTTGGGCTGCCGACGCATCGAAGGTCGAGATCGCCTCAAGCAGCCTTCCGGAACTCAAGCGGTAGCAGGCCTTCCTTCAAGGCATACAGCAGCACGATCTCGACAATGGTGCCGTCTTCCGCGTAACTGATGTTGGTGTGCCAGTCTTGCGACACCTCGCGCACGATCGGTTCGTCCGATACGCGGATTTGCAGGATGTCGCCGTTTTCGAAGTAGATGCTTTTCATGGCGCTGGCTCCCAGTGGTGCATGACGGTTTTGACCACCACGACATTGTCGATCACGGCCGATACGCAAAGCAAATTGTCTTCACAGGCGTCAACGTGCTAGTAAAGCCAATAGTGGCTTTGCATGCCTCTTTGAGGGTGCCGGTGTCGATAATTTCGAGCACCAGTGAAGCATCCAATTGGCGCTCCGCCATGCTTAGCCTGGCATGTTCAGTCAGGACGACCGGCAAACCAAAGCGCGCGATGTGCATCACTTCCCCCAACTGTCCCTCAACCCCACCGCCCGGTTGAACACCGCCTTGCCGTCCACACCGTGATCCACCCGGTCCGCCACAAAGTAGCCGTGTCGCTCGAACTGGAACTTCTGGTCTGGCTTTGCCTGGGCCAGTGACGGCTCGACGATGGCGGTCACCACTTTCAGGCTATCGGGGTTCAGCGCTTCGATGAAGTCCTTGCCGCCGGCGTCGGGTTGTTCTTCGACAAACAGGCGGTCGTACAGGCGTACTTCGGCCTGCACGCCGTCGGCCACGCCCACCCAGGTGATGGCTGCCTTGGCTTTCACGCTGTCGGCACCGGGGGTGCCGCTCTTGGTGTCGGCAATCACCTTGGCGTGCACTTCGATCACCCGGCCTGCCGCGTCTTTGGCGCCGGAGCCGGTGCATTCGATGACGTAGCCGCCTTTCAGGCGCACCACGTTGCCGGGGAACAGGCGCTTGTAGCCCTTGGGCGGCACTTCTTCAAAATCTTCGCGCTCGATCCACACCTCGCGGCCGATCTTGAAGACCCGGTCGGGCGGCGGCGTCTGGCCATCAAGCAGGGCGCTGTGGGGCAAGGCGGGCTGGGTGCAGGCTTCCAGATAATCGTCGCTGCCAAACACCTCGGCCCAGTTGGTCAGCACCAGTTTCACCGGGTCCAGCACGGCCATGCCGCGGTGGGCTTTGTTCTCCAGGTCTTCGCGCAGGCAGCCTTCCAGGGTGCTGTAGTCGATCCAGCTGTCGCTCTTGGTCACGCCGATGCGCTCGGCAAACAGCTGCAGGCTCTCGGGCGTGTAGCCGCGCCGGCGCAGGCCGACGATGGTGGGCATGCGCGGGTCGTCCCAGCCGCTGACCTTGTGGTCGTACACCAGCTGCGCCAGCTTGCGTTTGCTGGTGATCACGTAAGTGAGGTTCAGGCGCGCAAATTCGTACTGGCGCGGGGGCGGGCTGGCCAGCAGGCCGCCTTCGATGAGCCGTTCCAGCAACCAGTCGTAGAAAGGGCGCTGGTCTTCAAATTCGAGCGTGCACAGGCTGTGGGTGATCTGCTCCAGTGCGTCTTCAATGGGGTGCGCGTAGGTGTACATCGGGTAGATGCACCATTTGTCGCCGGTGTTGTGGTGGGTGGCGCGGCGGATGCGGTAGATGGCCGGGTCGCGCAGGTTGATGTTGGGGCTGGCCATGTCGATCTTCGCGCGCAGCACCATCGCGCCGTCTTCATGCCGGCCGTCGCGCATTTCGCGAAAGCGCGCCAGGTTCTCGGCCGGGGTGCGGGCGCGGAAGGGGCTGTCGGTGCCGGGGGTGTTGAAGTCGCCGCGGGCTAGGCGCATCTGCTCGGCGGTCTGCTCGTCCACGTAGGCGTGGCCGGCCTCGATCAGGTATTCGGCCGCGCGGTACATGAAGTCGAAGTAGTCGCTGGCCTGGTAGGGCGGCGCGTCGGGGGCGCCGTTCCAGTCAAAGCCCAGCCATTTCACCGCGTCGAGGATGGAGTTGACGTACTCCAGGTCTTCCTTCTCGGGGTTGGTGTCGTCAAAGCGCAGGTGGCAGATGCCGCCGTAGTCGCGCGCCAGGCCGAAGTTGATGCAGATGCTCTTGGCGTGGCCCACGTGCAGATAGCCGTTGGGCTCGGGCGGAAAGCGGGTGCGGATTTTGGCGGGGTCGGGCTGTCCGGCGGCGTGGTGCGCAGCGTCGCCCGGGCTGCCGGCCCAGCGGCGGCTGGCGTAGGTGCCGTTTTCCAGATCGGACTCGATGACCTGGCGCAGGAAATTGCTGACTTTGGTGGATTCAGCGGCGTTGTTTTTGTCGGTGGGGGAGCTCATTGGCAGATTTTAGGGTCGCGGGCCGCTCGGGCGGTTGCAGTTGCGCTATTGTTCAAGCCTGCCACCGATTCAGGTGAACCCCATGCCCAACGATACGCCCGACACCAGCCCGCTGAACGACCCCACCCGCTGGCAGGAGACCACCCTGCAGGGGCCGACCGGCCCCGCAGCGCCGCCACGGGTCGTCACCGTGAACCGGGGCGACCTCGACGCCGCAGTGCACGGCGGCGTGATCACGCAGGCGCAGGCCAAGGCACTGTGGCTGCGCTGGACCGACCCGGCCCTGGCGGCGTCGCTGGCGGCGGCGCCCGGCGGGCGGGCGGCTGCGGGCGCCGCACCGCTGCCAGCGGCACCTGCGGGACCGCGTTTTGGCGGGCTCAACGTGCTGTATTACTTTGGCGGCATGCTGGCGATCTCGGCCATGACCACCTTCATGACGGTGAGCTGGGGTGCATTCGGCGCCTGGGGCCTGCTGGTGCTGTCGATGCTGTACCTGGTGGTGGCGCTCAAGGTGTCCGACAAGCTCAAGGCGCGCGAGCTGTTCACGCCGGCCGGCATCATGGCCACGCTGGCGGTCTGCCTGGTGCCGCTGATCGTCTGGTGCGTGCAAAGCGCGATGGGCCTGTGGCCGCCTGGCGGGCCGGTGCGGTATTCGTCCTATCACCAGCTGATCGACTGGCGCTGGCTCACGCTGGAGTTCGCCACGCTGGCGGCCAGTGTGGTGATGCTGTGGCGCTACCGGCTGCCGTTCATGGTGATGCCGATTGCCGTCACGCTCTGGTACATGAGCATGGACATGGCCAGCATGCTCACCCAGCGCGATGCGCTGGACTGGGCGCTGCTGCGGCTGGTCTCGCTGGTGTTCGGCATCGCGACCTGTGCGATCGGGATGTGGGTGGACATCCGCACCCGCAACGCCCGGGAGCCCGTCTGGCGGCAGGACTTCGCTTTCTGGCTCTACATCTTCGGCGCGCTGATGTTCTGGGGGGGCCTGAGCATGAGCGATTCGAACTCCGAGCTGGGCCGCGCCGGCTACGCGCTGCTGAACGTGGTGCTGATTTTTCTGGGCGCTGCCATTGGCCGGCGCATCTTCACCGTGCTGGGTGCGCTGGGGGTGGCGGGCTATCTGGGTTATCTGTCGCACCGGGTGTTTCAGGACAGCCTGCTGTTTCCGCTGGCACTGACCGTGCTGGGTCTGGGCATGGTGGCGCTGGGCATCTGGTGGCAGCGGCACGAGGCGGCGGTCAACCGCCGCCTTCAGGCCTGGGTGCCGCGGGCGCTGCAGCCGCGTGACGGGGAGATGGCGAAGAACCACCCGGCAGCCCCGATCGGCGGTTAAAGCCCGGCTTAAGCCCAGCGAAAGTCCAGGCAGGACAATGGAGGAAGCGGGCGCCTTGTTACAACTGGCTACGGTCTTCACGTCCGGTGTGGCATCCGAACCCGGTGATCAGGCGTTGAATAGGCTCGACAGCACGCCCGCCGGCGCGCTGCAACCATCCCAAAGGAGACCTGCATGAAATCCGCATCCATCCAAACCTTGACCCGGGGCCGGGCGTTCCGGTCGTTGGCCTTGCTGGCGCTCGGCGCTGGCGCACTGGCCGCCACGGGCGCCGCGCGGGCAGGCAATGTGGCCTGGTCGGTCGGTATTTCAACGCCGGGCGTGCAGGTGGGGCTGGCAGGCGGAGCACCCGTCTATGTGCAACCAGCACCCGTCTACGTGCAGCCATCGCCCGTCTACGTACAGCCGGCACCGGTTTACGTGCAGCCCCGCGTGAGCAGTTACGATCAGGCGCCGGTTTACGGTGCCGCCACACCTGATTACCCGGCCCCCAGCTACTATGGCTACAGCGCCCCGGCGCCGGTGTACTACGGCGCAGCGCCGGCCTATATCGGCGCCGTGGCGCCGGTTGTCTATGCCCCGCCTGTGGTCTATCGGCCGCGACCGGTGGTGGTGGTACGGCCCGCGCCCCCGATCTATCGCCACGGCTATGGTCACGGTTACCGGCCCGTTGCCGGGCCAGTCTATCGGCCAGTCCCCTATGCCGGCGCCGTTCGTGCCGGTGCTGTTTACGGTGGTCCGGTGGTTCGTCCGGGACCCTATCGCTGAGCAGCATCCCGCTCCGGATTCCGCAGACGGCCCGGCCGGATCGACATCCCGCCGGGCCGCTGCCTTTGAGGCTACATCGCCTTGAACAGATGGGCATGGAGCCGGCTGACCGGCCAGTTCCCGGCGCGGCCGCGCAGGTTCAGGCTGAGCTTGCCGGCTTCATCGCGAGAGACCGTATCGATCAGGCTGGCCCGCACCACGGTGCCGCGGTGGATCTGCCAGAAATCCTGCGGGTCCAGCTGGGCCAGCAGTTCTTTCAGCGGCGTGCGGATCAGGTATTCAGCGTCGGCAGTGAGCACACGCAGGTACTTGTCGGCCGCCTCGATCACCTCTACCTCCTGCACCGGCACCATGCGAATTTGGTTGCCGCCGGCGCCCGGCAGGCTCGCCGCGATGGTCTGCAGCCGCGGCGCCGACGTGGCCGGGCCGGCGCCGTCAGCGGCCAGCAGGTGCCGCAGCCGGTTCAGCAGCGGTTCCATGGTTGCTTCTGAAGGACCAGCGTCGGCAGACTTTTCGACAACGGTCTTGCGCAGTTTCTCAACAGTTTTTGCCAATCGGGCGGCCTGCACGGGCTTGAGCAGGTAGTCCACCGCCTCGGCTTCGAAGGCCTGCACCGCGTACTGGTCGTAGGCGGTGACGAATACCAGCGCCGGAAACGGCTGCGCCGAAAAACCGTCGGGCCACTGGTCGGCCAGCTCGGCGGCGGCCTCCAGACCCGACAGGCCGGGCATGCGGATGTCGAAAAACAGCACGTCGGGGACCATTGCCAGTGCGTCTTTCACCGCCGATCGGCCGTCACCCACGGTCGCCACGATGCGCAACTCGGGCCAGGCCTTCGCCAGCTCCGCCTGCAGCGCAGCAGCGAGCAACGGTTCGTCTTCGGCGATCAGCGCGGTGGGTGCGCGCATGTCAGATCCGGGCTTCCTGGGCGGCCGGACCCAGCGGCAGCCGGATACGGACCGAAACACCGGCGCCTGGCGACGATTCGACGTCCACCCGGGCTTCGCCGTCGTAAGACGCTGCAAGGCGCTCGCGCACCTGTGTCAGCCCGAAGCCGCTGCCGGTGCGAGTCTGCGGCGCGCCGCTGGTCATGCCGACGCCAGTGTCGATCACCTCCAGCAGCAAGGTGCCATGGTCGGCAGAGGCCTTCACGGTGATCTGGCCACCCTCGATCTTGGGCTCCAGGCCGTGGCGGATGGCATTCTCGACCAGTGGTTGAAGCAGCAGCGGTGGCACGGGCACGTTGCCCAACTCGGCGGGCAGCGCCAGCCGACTTTGCAAGCGCGGGCCCATGCGAACCGCCATCAGCGCCAGGTAGTCCTGCAACCGTGCGAATTCGTCCGCCAGCGGGTGCAGAGCAGCGAGCGAACCGCTCAGTGTGGCGCGCAGGTAACTGTTCAGGTGGTCGAGCATGATCTGGGCGCGAGGCGGGTCGATGCCGATCAGCGCCCGCAGGTTGGCCAGCGTGTTGAACAGCATGTGCGGCTCCAGCTGGGTTTCCAGCAGCTTCAGGCGTGACTCGCTCGCCTGACGCTGAGCCTCTGCCACGCGCGCCTCCAGCCAGGCGCGCCGGGTCCGGCTGTAGAAGAAATAGCTGGCGGTGATGCCGGCCATGGCAGTGATCAGCACCGAGAGCGACAAATCCTCCCGGCCCCTGCCTTCCCAGGAGGACCAGCCGAACCACCAGTCGCCGCCCAGCGTGCCGGCCAGGTAACCCAGCGCGATGCCGCCGACAGGCAGCGCGATGCCGGCAAAGCCTTGCGGCCACCCGGTCAGCCGGGAAGAAGGCCATGCATGGCGGCCAAAGTCGATCAGCAGCCAAGTCGTCATTCCGATGAAAAGGGAATACACCAGCGGAACTTCGTAACCGCGCACCGGCTGGAAGGCGAACTGGATGGCTGAGATTGCCAGGCAGAATGCCGCGGTCTGGAGTCCGCGGCGCAGCTTGTCCAGCAGGTCGACGCTCATGGTGCGGGCCTAGCGCCGGTCCTGTTTGCGCTGCAACCGGTCCCGTTCCCTTTTCTCCATGCTCTCGCGCAAGCCTGCACCCGAGCCAATCAGAAAGACCGATACGCCGTGCAGCAACAGCCCGATGCCCCAGCCCAGCGCCGGGTAGATGGTCCATTGCCGGTGCCCCACACCTTGCGAAGCCAGAAAGAACAGGACCGCATTCACCACCAGGTATACCGATGCGTGGACATACCAGCCCAGTTTGGCACCGGCTCGCTTGCGCGCCAGGCGGTCAAGATCTTCGGAAGACAGGGGGGGGGTCATGATCGGAGTGTGAGCAAAGAGTTGGAGGGCATTGTAGGAGCGGCTTCGCGATGCACGGATGCGGGTGGCACGGCTTGCGCTTCAGGGCCGGATGGCGTGCACGATCGCCTGAACGGCTGACGGGTCCAGCGTCAGCCCGATGTGATTGACGCCATCGACCAGCGTCACCGGCACCGGGCGACCCGCGCTTGCAAAGGTGTCGGCATAGCGGGTGGCGATGAACAGGTCGTCTTCGCGCCCGGCCACCAGCAGCATCGGCTGGCGGGCGTTGCGGATGTCGGCCTGCCAGTCGGCATGCGGGCCGAAAGCGTTGGCCAGCGTGTAGCTGTAGCTGGCGGTCAGGGATTTTCGCGCCACATCGTTCAGGCCAAAGCGCAGCACCGGCAGATCGTTCCAGGTGGTCACGCCCGCCTGATTGAGCAGCGTCAGCGCGATCATGCGGGGCAGGCCGACTGACACCCAGCCGCCCTTGTCCGGCCGGTTCGTCGGCGCCGAGTGGTGCAGGTAGGGTGCCAGCAGCACATAGATGTCAAAGAGTCGTTGACGGCTGCTGCCGGCAAAGCGCAGCACGAAACCGCCGCCCGATGAAAAGCCCATCAGCGTGTTGGGCCCCGCATGGGGCACGGCGCGCAGGAAGTCTTCCACGTCGTCTTCCAGCTGGCCGATGTAGGCGATATCGCCCCGCGGGCCGGAGTCGCCGTGGCCGCGCATGTCCAGCGCGGCGACTTCGAAACCGGCTGCGGCCAGTCCCTGCGCCAGCACGTGCATCGACCGCGCACGCGCCGAAGATCCATGCACCAGCACGATGCGGCCCGCCTTTGCGCCGGTGCCGCCAGCCGGATAGCGCAGCCAGGCCAAGGGTGTGCCGTCGCGCGCGGTGAAATGCTGCGGGGGTGGCACGGCGGAAAAGTCCGCCTTGGCGAAGGGCGCGTTGATGCTGGCCAGCGGCTCGATGGGGCCGGGGCCGCCCCAGAACACGGCTGCTGCCAACGCCGCAGGCAGGATGACTGCCAGGGCGGCAAGGACGGTGAGGGCGGTTTTCATCGGCATGGCAGTCTGTGATTTACCACGGGTCACGCTGTGGCGGCGGGTTGTGGACAGGTATGGCGAAAGGAATTTCGGAAACAGGAGAACGGGCCGGATTCAGGCAATCCCGGGAGCCTGCAGGCGGTCTTGCGCCAGCGCCATGCGCCACAGGCGTGCCGCCCGGGCAGCAAACACGCCGCTGAAGGCGCCGTAGAGGCCACTGACGAGCAGCGCAAAAGCGAGGTCGCGCGCCAGGGCGGGCTGCAGGGACAAGCTCACCCCCACAGCGTACTTGGTGATGAAGATGCCCATCATCAGCGTCAGCGGAACGGCGCTGCCCGGCACGGTGAAGCGGCGACTGGCCGCGTCGTAGGACGTGCCAGCAGCCTGCGGGCAGCGCAGCACCAGCGCCAGTGCAACGGCCGCACTGGCCAGCCAGGCGATCAGCGCCAACGGGACGGCGGCAAATGCCGAGGCGGTTCCATAGAGCGACAAGCCGGTCATGCCGATGGCCAGAAGCGTTGCACGGGAGAGGCCGACCTTGCGGGTCAGCAACTGGGTGGAGCCCAGCCAGAGCAGGCCGACAAAGAGCACAAAAACCCATTTCGGGGTGTTGGCGAGAATCTGCAGCAGCATGACGATGCCTTTCAAAGTTGACGGGATGGAAAAGGGGAAGATCGGTTTCAGCTCAGCCCCAGCCACTGGCCCCAGACCAGCTGGCCGAGGTAGCGGGAGGGCAGCAGGGTGAAGACACCCGCACCGATACACGCCTGGAAATACAGGTTCTGCATGACCTTGCGGTGGCCGGCAATGTTCTTTTTGGCAAGAAACCAGAAAGCGCCGAAGAGGCCAAACAGCGTAGTCGGCACCAGCAGGTGGATCGGTGTGTAGCCGGCGATGTTGGGCAGGTTGAAGTCGCGGATGAACAAGGCCGAGACCGCGGTGATGATCATCAGCGTGACCCAGGCGTAGCCGAAGGCCCGGTGCAGGCGCGGTCGTTGCGCGGCGCCCTTGCGTGCCCAAAGGGCGACAGGGCCGGTGAGCAGCGCGCCCAGGGCGGCTGTCATGTGGATGGCGATGACGGGGGTCAGTTGCATGTTGGGCTCCAGGTGCGTTGTTCGATGACTGAACTTTGCCGGCGGCATCGGCGCGCCGCCAGCGTTTTGCGACGAAATGCCGGCTGGCGGTGTGAAATGCGGCTGGCGGTGGATGAACGGCGGGCGGCAGCGCAGCTTTACCCGGCAGATACACGCCCAGCGCGCGGCAAAAGGCCGGCGTTCCTACAATTCACCCCATGAAAAAGACTTCCCTGATCGCCGGCGCCGTGGTGCTGGCGCTGGCCGCTGGCGGCGGCTGGTGGTGGACGCAGCGCGACGGCGCGGCCGACGTGCAATACCGCACCGGCAAGATCGAGCGCGGCAACCTGCAGGCCACGGTTTCGGCCAGCGGCGCGGTCAATCCGGTGACGCAGGTTTCGGTGGGCACGCAGGTCTCCGGCCAGATCAAGGAGTTGTATGTGGACTTCAACTCGGTGGTCACGGCGGGGCAGCTGATTGCCCAGATCGACCCCGAGACTTTTGAATACCGCGTGCGCCAGGCGCAGGCCGACCTGGACGCGGCGCGGGCCACCGTACTGACCGCGCAGGCCAATGCCGCCGCCAGCCGGGCCAGCGTGTCCAAGGCCGAGGTGGACCTGGCCGAAGCGAAGCGCGACCTGGACCGCAAGCAGATCCTGGTGGAAAAGCAGTTCATCTCGGCCGCCGAAGCCGACCGCGTGCGGGCGCTGGTCAACACCGTCGGTGAATCGCTGAAGGTGGCGCAGGCGCAGGCTGCGGTGACCGAGGCCCAGATCAAGACGGCGCAGGCCAACGTGGCGCAGCGCGAAGCGGCGCTGGCGCAGGCGCGGGTGGACCTGACGCGCACCCGCATCACCTCGCCGGTGAACGGCATCGTGATCAAGCGGGCGATTGAAAAAGGTCAGACCGTCGCGGCCAGCCTGCAGTCGCCCGAACTGTTCGTCATTGCGCAGAACCTGAGCGACATGCAGGTGGACGCCAGCATTGACGAATCCGACGTGGGCCGTATCCGCACCGGCCAGAAGGCCAGTTTCACGGTCGATGCCTTTCCGGGCCAGACCTTTGAAGGCGAGGTGCGCCAGGTTCGCAAGGCCGCGCAGAACGTGGCCAACGTGGTGACCTATGTGGCGGTGGTGGGCTTTTCCAACGTTGGCGACCGGTTGCTGCCGGGCATGACGGCCAACGTGCGCATCGTGATCGACACGCGCGAAAACGTGCTGAAGGTGCCCAACGCCGCGCTGCGGGTGCGCATCGCCGG
>JACSRS010000221.1 GCA_014879655.1 Burkholderiaceae bacterium | reverse complement strand
CCGAACGTCGACTTCTACTCCGGCATCGTGCAGCGCGCCATCGGCATCCCGGTGAACCTGTTCACCGGCGTGTTCGCGCTGGCCCGCACCGTGGGCTGGATTGCCCAGCTCAACGAGATGATCGGTGACCCTGAATACAAGATCGGCCGTCCGCGCCAGCTGTTCACCGGTTCGGTGCGCCGCGACGTCAAGCCCATCTGAGCGCCCTCAGCCTCCCGGCCGATCAGGCCCGCCCACCCGGCGGGCCTTTTTTTTCGCTTTTGCTATTTATTCAGTAGCATTAACTTTCCATTTTGCGCCGGGTTTGGTCGATTTTTTGTTGAAACAATGTCTTTTCGGCCACCGGGGGTCGGCTTCCCAGACATCGTCTTTCACGATGTCTTCTCGGTCACTGTTAACCTAAAATATCTCCTTATCATCGCTAAACGCGATGCTCAAATCCTCATTTCGATGATCCCGTCCGAACGCAGCTTTGCCCGCCGCATCGACCTGACCTCGCTGCAGTTGTTTGTGGCCGTCTGTGAACTCGGCAGCATCGGCCGTGCGGCCGAGCGCGAGTTCATTGCCGCGTCGGCCTTGAGCAAGCGCCTGAGCGATCTGGAATCGGCGCTGGACACGGCCCTGCTGGTGCGTCACTCGCGCGGTGTCGACCTGACGCCGGCGGGCGAAAGCCTGCTGCACCATGCCCGATCGGTCCTGTTCGGTCTCGAACAGATGCAGGCCGAACTCGGCGAATACGCAGACGGCGTGCGTGGCCACGTGCGCATGCACGCCAGCATTTCGGCCATCGTGCAGTTCCTGCCCGAAGACCTTGGCGCCTTCATCCGCGAACACGGTGCCGTCAAGATCGACCTGGAAGAACACCTGAGTCTGGACGTGGTGCGGGCCGTGCGCGAAGGCGCCGCCGACCTGGGCATCTGCAACGCCTCCGCGCTGGCCACACCCGGCGGCCAGTCGCTGCAGCGCCGGCCCTACCGCCACGACCAGCTGGTGCTGATCGTGCCGCGAGGCCATCCGTTGTCCGGCCAGGGCGCGCTGCCGTTTGACGCCAGCCTGGAGTTCGACCAGGTTGGTCTGCACGCCAACAGTTCGGTCTGTCTGGCGCTGAACCAGGCCGCGGCCCAAAGCGGCAAGCCGATCCGCCTGCGCATCCGCGTCACCGGACTGGACGCCATGTGTCGCATGATCCACAACGGGCTGGGCGTCGGCGTGATGCCGCAGCGCGCGTTCGAACTGATGCATGGCGTGGGCGATCTGGCCAGCGTGCCGCTGACCGACGACTGGGCCCACCGTGAGATCGAGCTGGTGGCGCGCGATTTCGACGCCCTGCCGCTGACCACCCGGTTGCTGGTCGCCCATCTGGCAAGGCCGCTGCCAGCCGCGTCGCAGCGGTGTGACGCTGCGGCCGGCGCCGGCGAAGTGGCCCTCTCGCCCGCGCTGGCGACCCCGTAAAATCGTTTCACAGGACAAGGAAGCGCATGCTCAACACCACTTCTGCCGCTGCGGCGCGCACACTCTACGACAAGATCTGGGACGAACACGTCGTCCACACCGAGGAGGACGGCACCGCCATCCTCTACATCGACCGGCACCTGGTGCACGAGGTCACCAGTCCGCAGGCCTACGAAGGCCTGCGCCAGGCCGGCCGCAAAGTCTGGCGTGTCAGTTCGGTGGTCGCCACAGCCGACCACAACACGCCCACCACCGGCTGGGAGCGCGGCTACGACGGCATCACCGACCCGATCAGCCGCGAGCAGGTCACCACGCTGGACAGCAACATTCACGAGTTCGGCTCTGCCGCGTTCTTCCCGTTTCTCAGCCGGCGCCAGGGCATCGTGCATGTGATCGGCCCGGAAAACGGCGCCACGCTGCCGGGCATGACCGTCGTCTGCGGCGACTCGCACACCTCCACCCACGGCGCTTTCGGTGCGCTGGCGCATGGCATCGGCACCAGCGAGGTCGAACACGTGCTGGCCACGCAGACCCTGCTGGCGAAAAAAGCGAAGAACATGCTGGTTCGCGTGGAGGGCACGCTGGGCAAGGGCTGCACCGCCAAGGACATCGTGCTGGCCATCATCGGCCGCATCGGCACCGCGGGCGGCACCGGCTACACCATTGAATTTGGCGGCTCCGCGATCCGGGCGCTGTCGATGGAAGGCCGTATGACCGTGTGCAACATGGCCATCGAAGCAGGCGCGCGCGCCGGTCTGGTGGCAGTGGACCAGAAGACCATCGACTACGTGAAGGGTCGGTTGCTGGCCCCGGGCACCGATCCGGCCAGCGGCCGCTTTGTCGGGGGCGTCGAATGGGACCAGGCCGTGGCCGACTGGAACACGCTGCAGTCCGATCCCGGCGCGAAGTTTGACGCCGTCGTCGATCTCGACGCCAGCCAGATCGTGCCGCAGGTCACCTGGGGCACGTCGCCCGAAATGGTGCTGGGCATCGACGGCCACGTACCCGACCCCGACAAGGAAAAGGACGCCAGCCGGCGCGGCGCCATCGAACGGGCCCTCACCTACATGGGACTGCAGCCTGGCAAGGCCATCCGCGACATCACCGTCGACAAGGTGTTTATCGGCTCGTGCACCAACAGCCGCATCGAAGACATGCGTGAAGCGGCGGCCGTGGTGCGCAAGCTCGGCCGCAAGGTGGCCGCCAACGTGAAACTGGCGATGGTGGTGCCGGGCTCGGGTCTGGTGAAGGAACAGGCCGAAAAGGAAGGCCTGCACGAAATTTTCAAGGCCGCCGGCTTTGAGTGGCGCGAACCGGGTTGTTCGATGTGCCTGGCGATGAATGCCGACCGGCTCGAACCCGGCGAGCGCTGCGCCTCCACCAGCAACCGCAATTTCGAAGGCCGCCAGGGCGCCGGCGGCCGCACCCACCTGGTCAGCCCGGCCATGGCCGCCGCTGCCGCGGTGCATGGTCATTTCGTCGACGTGCGCCAGTTCGCCTGAAGGAGCTTCACCATGAAATCACTGATGCTGATCGCCTTGGCCGCCGCCGCCGCCCTGCTGGCCGGCTGCAACACCGTCAAAGGCATGGGCCAGGACGTGCAGAAGGCCGGCGCAGCCATTGAAAAATCCGCCAAATAGGATCGCCATGCAGAAATTTACCGTGCACAAGGGCCTCGTGGCCCCGATGGATCGCGAGAACGTCGACACCGACGCCATCATTCCCAAGCAGTTCCTCAAGTCGATCCGCAAGACCGGTTTCGGCCCCAACCTCTTTGATGAGTGGCGCTATCTGGACGCGGGCTACCCCGGCCAGGACCCGACCAGCCGCAAGCCCAACCCCGACTTCGTGCTCAACCAGCCGCGCTATGCCGGCGCCTCGATCCTGCTGGCACGCAAGAACTTCGGCTGCGGCTCCTCGCGCGAGCACGCCCCGTGGGCCATTGACCAGTACGGCTTTCGCGCCATCATTGCGCCGAGCTACGCCGACATCTTCTTCAACAACTGCTTCAAGAACGGCCTGCTGCCGATTCAGTTGTCAGAGGCCCGGGTCGCCACGCTGTTCGACGAAGTCCAGGCTTTCCCCGGCTATACGCTCACCGTTGACCTGGAACGCCAGGTGATCGTGAAACCGCAGGGCGAAGAAATCGCCTTCGAGGTTCAGGCCTTCCGCAAGTACTGCCTGCTCAACGGCCTCGACGATATCGGCCTGACGCTGCGCCAGTCCGACAGGATCAAGGCCTTCGAAGCTAACCGCCTGGCCACCAAGCCGTGGCTCGCCCATACCCTGCCTGTCTGACGTTTTTTTGGCGCTTTTTGCCATTATCCATCGTCAAATCGTGGTATTTTGCTATCAATATCTGATCAATCATGAAAATTGCAATCCTGCCGGGTGACGGCATCGGCACCGAAATCGTCGCCGAGGCGGTCAAGGTCCTGAACGTGCTGGACCTGAAATTCGAGATGGAAACCGCCCTCGTCGGCGGTGCCGCCTTCGATGCACACGGCCACCCGTTGCCAGAAGCGACGCTGCAGCTTGCGAAGACGGCCGACGCCGTGCTTTTCGGCGCTGTCGGTGACTGGAAATACGACAAGCTCGACCGTCCGCTGCGGCCCGAGCAGGCGATTCTGGGCCTGCGCAAGAACCTGGGACTGTTCGCCAACTTCCGCCCCGCCATCTGCTACGAGCAGCTGGTCGGCGCTTCCAGCCTGAAGCCCGAGCTGATTGCCGGCCTGGACATCCTGATCATCCGGGAGTTGACAGGCGACATCTACTTCGGCCAGCCGCGCGGCCGCCGCACCGCTATTGACGGGCATTTCCCCGGCGCAGAAGAAGCGTTTGACACCATGCGCTACAGCCGGCCCGAGATCGAGCGCATCGCCCATGTCGCCTTCCAGGCCGCGCAAAAACGCAGCAAGCGCGTCACCAGCGTGGACAAGGCCAACGTGCTCGAGACCTTTCAGTTCTGGAAAGACGTGGTGACCGAAGTCGGTCAGCAATACCCCGATGTCGCACTCGACCACATGTATGTGGACAACGCGGCGATGCAGTTGGTCAAGGCACCGAAGAAATTCGACGTGGTGGTAACCGGCAACATGTTCGGCGACATTCTCTCCGACGAGGCCGCCATGCTCACCGGCTCGATCGGCATGCTGCCCTCGGCCAGCCTGAACGCCAGCAACCAGGGCCTGTATGAACCCAGCCACGGCAGCGCGCCCGACATTGCCGGCAAGGGCGTGGCCAATCCGCTGGCCACCATTCTCAGCGCCGCGATGATGCTGCGCTTCAGCCTGAATCAGGAAGAAGCCGCCCGCCGCATCGAGGCTGCGGTGCAAAAAGTGCTGGCGCAGGGGTTGCGCACGCCGGACATCTGGAGCGAGGGCACGACCCGGGTCGGCACCGCACAGATGGGCGATGCGGTGGTGAAGGCATTGGGCTGAGCCAAACCGACGGCGTCGGGAACGGCCGGACGCGCAGTCCGGCCACCAGGCCGCCCGTCAGCGGCGACCGGCCTGTAAGCCTGCGACAAGCCGCGATCCCTTACAATCCCGCGTCATGTTTGCCGCCCGCCCGTTCCCTTCGAACCGCTCATTCGCCGCCGAGGCGTTTGCGACCGTGCGCGCATCCATCACCACAATCACGACGATCAAGGGCTGACACAGCCTGGCTCGTCGTGCGCCCTCCCGGCCAGACGAGCCGGGCAAGCAGTCCGGTCCGGCACTGTTTCGAGTTAATGAAAGGGCGTTGAAATGAGCAGCAAATTGGTAGGCCTCGTCGGCTGGCGCGGCATGGTGGGCTCGGTCCTGATGGACCGCATGGTCGCCGAAGGCGACTTCGCGCTGATCGAGCCGGTCTTCTTTTCGACCTCCAATGCCGGTGGCACCGCCCCGGCGCAGGCGAAGAACGAAACGCGCCTGCAGGATGCCCATGACATCGACGCGCTGAAAAAGTGCGACATCATCATCACGGCGCAGGGCGGCGACTACACCTCGGCCGTTTTCCCGAAGCTGCGCGCAGCCGGCTGGAACGGCCACTGGATCGATGCCGCTTCCACGCTGCGCATGCAGGACGACGCCATCATCATTCTGGACCCGGTGAATCAGCCGGTGATCCAGCAGGCGCTGGCAAAGGGCGGACGCAACTGGATCGGTGGCAATTGCACCGTGAGCTGCATGCTGATGGGCGTCGGTGCCCTGTACAAGGCCGGCCTGGTCGAGTGGATGACCACGATGACTTACCAGGCAGCTTCCGGCGGCGGCGCCCAGCACATGCGCGAGCTGCTGACGCAATACGGCGCACTGAACGCCGAAGTGCGCGCGCTGCTGGACGACCCCAAGTCGGCCATTCTCGAAATCGACCGCAAGGTGCTGGCACGCCAGCGCGCCTTCGACGCCCATGAAACCGCCAACTTCGGCGTGCCGCTGGGCGGATCGCTGATCCCCTGGATCGACAAGGATCTGGGCAACGGCATGAGCAAGGAAGAATGGAAAGGTGGCGCCGAAACCAACAAGATCCTGGGCCAGGGTGCGATGTTCGGCACCGCCACCACACCGATCGACGGTTTCTGCGTGCGAGTGGGTGCGATGCGCTGCCACAGCCAGGCGCTGACCTTCAAGCTGAAGAAAGACGTGCCGCTGGCCGACATCGAAGCCATGATCGCCGCCGACAACGCATGGGTGAAGCTGGTGCCCAACACCCGGGAGGCCACGGTGCAGCAGCTGACGCCGGTCGCGGTGACCGGCAGCCTTGACATTCCTGTGGGACGCGTGCGCAAGCTGGCCATGGGGCCGGAATACGTCGGCGCCTTCACCATCGGTGACCAGTTGCTCTGGGGCGCGGCCGAACCGCTGCGCCGCATGTTGCGCATCTTGCTGGCCGCCTGATTCGGGCTGCATGCGGGCCGGGCCGTAACCTCGCGTTACAGCCCGTTGTCCGACGGCAACAGCAAAACCCGCCGAAGGTGGGTGCAAATGGGGTCTGGAAAGTTAAACAGCGTCTTAGCTTGTCAGCGTAAGCCATTGCTGTTAACGTCAAAAACCCACGATTCAGTCTCGGGACCATGACTCGCATGACCAACAAAAAACTGCTTGACGAACGGGCTGGTAGCGCCGATTTCGCCCTCCCCGGTCTGCCGGTTTCCGCGCTCAAGCGGGTTGCTGCTGCGGCGCTCATCACGGCGGGCGCGCTCAGTCCTTCGCTCGTCCACGCGCTGGCACTCGGCCCGGCCAAGGTGTTGTCGTCGCTGGGCGAACCGATGCGCGTCGAAATCGACGTGCCACAAATCTCCGCCGAAGAAGCCGGCAGCCTGAAAGTCGGCGTACCACCGCCAGCCACCTTTCAGGCAGCAGGCGTCGAATACAACCCGTCGCTGGCCCGCGCCGCCATTACCCTCGAACGACGGGCCGACGGCCGCGCCTATTTGCGTGTGACCAGCGATCGCCCCGTTTCGGAGCCCTTTGTCGATCTGATCCTGGAAGTTCAGTGGGCATCCGGGCGGGTCGTGCGCGACTACACCCTGCTGTTCGATCCGCCCGTGACCCGTCCGGCCGCACCGGCAGCTCCGGTGGCGGCGCAAGTTCCTGCGGCACCGGCGCCAGCACCGGTACGGCCGCCGGCGTCGCCGAGCGCAATGCCGCTG
>JACSRS010000073.1 GCA_014879655.1 Burkholderiaceae bacterium | reverse complement strand
GGCCGACGTGTTTCGAAGCCAAAGACTCGTGCCATACTTGGCCTCATGCGGTTGAATTTCCTATCCGTGGGTCGGGCTGACGGGGGTTGACCCCGAACAGCCCGATGCAGGCTCGCCGGCCTCGGGGCGTGAAATCGGTTTGAAACATTCATGGCGCACCATCAGCGCAGCGCGTAAGCATTTCCGCGCAGGCCCGACTGACGTAAACACAGAACACAGGTGAGGATCCTCATGGTCAGTCTTCATGATTTGCTGCTGGAGAGCAATGCATTCGACGCCAACGTCATCTACGCCGGGCGCCAGTGCAGCCGCGCCAATACGGCGCGCGACTACCCCGGCGGCTGCTTCCACTTCATCCGCAGCGGCACGGCAGAGCTGGTGATACCCGGCCAGCCCAATGTGCTGATCGATCAACCGTCCCTGGTATTTTTCGCCAATGCCCGCGCTCACGCTGTGCAGGCGGTCGATGTGGATGGCGTCGAAATGGTCTGTGCCGTGGCCTCCTACGACAAGGCCTTCACCCGAGCGGTGGAGCTGTCGTTTCCGGACTATCTGATCGTGCCGCTGCATCACCTTTCAGCCATTGGCCAGGTGCTGGAGGCGTTTTTTACCGAAGCCCAGTCACGCACGCCGGGCAGCAAGACGCTGGCCAACCGGTTGTGCATGGTGGTTTTGACCTACTTGACCCACAGCGTGATGCAGCGCAACGACCCGTCGGCAGGCCTGCTGGGTGCATCGGCCGACCAGCGGATTGCGGCGGTGGTGTCGGCCATCCACGACCAGTTTGACAACGAACTCGATCTGGAAACCCTGGCGGGCCTGGCCGGCATGTCGCGCTCGCGCTTTGTCGAGCGGTTTGCCGAGCTGGTGGGCAAAAGCCCGCACCACTACCTGATGAACTACCGAATCACCATGGCCAAACGCCTGCTGGCGACCGGCTTGCCGGTCAAAGTGGTGGCGATGCGGGTGGGTTACCAGACTGCATCGGCCTTTGTCCGGAAGTTCCGGGAACTCGAGGGCGTGACCCCGGGAGCATGGGCGCAATAGCGCCTCGGACGAAATGAACATTCAACGGGACGATTGCAGGACTTTTTGTACGGTGGGTGCGGCAAAGTGCGCAGGCCAGTTCAGGCAGGACCTTTCAAGCGTATTTATCTTTACTTTTTTTGGAGATCAGACATGACATTTCGCACATTGACAACTACTTTGATCATGGCCGCTTCGGTGGCAGGTGCCGGCAGCGCGTTCGCGCAGCAGTCCCTCGGCGGCCCGAAGAACGCCGAGTACTACCCCTTGGCCGAAATCATGAGCATGAAGATGATCGACAAGAACAAGGACGGCATGGTTTCCAAGAAGGAGTACATGGACATGATGTCCATGGCCTGGGACATGAACGCCAAGAAGATGGGCGTCAAGGGCGACATGATGACCGACGCCCAGCTCAAGGAAATCCTGATGTACCTGAAGGCCGGCGGCTGATCGACGCAATCGCGACGGAGACTTCATTTCCGGACTCACAGGGGCTCGCAAGAGCCCTTTTTTTTGGGCGCCCATTGGGCGCACACCTTTGGGTGCAAGACCCGCCGCGAGCGGTTCACGTTGAGCGAAGTGAAGCGTAACTGCGTGAGAGCGACCGAGTGTGACCAGGAAGCATGGAACGTAAATCGTGAGCCGATGAACCCATTCGCATAGAAAGCGCTGCCAAACCGCGCAAGACAGACCCTTCGGCAGGGAGCACCGCGCCACTCAGGGCTGTCGGGGTGCGCGTCCCATTCGCGCACCATCGGGCCCAAGCAGCGGTGGCGGGTGGGCCAGCGGTGCAGGCGCGGCATCGCTTTGACGACCGCGCAACTGATAGATCACATTTTTCCGCGCCTGCCGGTGCGCCAGTGGAGCACGCCCCCCGAGTGCATCAGGGGAAATGGGGGACACGGATTGCAATGCGCCAGATGACGAGTAGTGCGCACAGGGCAACCCCCTGAACTCAGCGAAAACTATCTGGCAACCTTCTCACAAAACTGCGCCTCGCCACTTTGACCGCGAAAGCTCACCGTGGGTTTCTTGTTTTTTTCGTGGTACACGGAAGTGAAGCCAGTGGGCATCACGCCATCGAGATGTCCACCCTTGAATGTAATCGCGCCCGTCGCCGCGTTGTACGTGAAAGTACCGCGCTGCTTGCCATCCGGGTCACTGTAACGATCACTGCCCGTGAACTTGAAATTCATCAGTGGGCGCGCCCTGCCGTGAGCCCAACACTCATAGTTCCCTTGGGACACCGAAGCTGGCGCCTGCGCGCCGGCGGCTGACACCAACATTGCCGCGCCCAGCACGGCTGTTGCTTTCACAGACAGCGTTGCCATCATCGAACTCCTACACCTGGTTTTACGGGCTTGCGCCATGCCAAATTCCACGACCTCAGCCGCCGCTGCAAAGAGCGTTCGGGAAATCGTAAACATGACACATCGATAAAGCAACTTCTTTCCTGCAAATGTCGCTTCAGCAAATGTTCATCAGTGTTGCCAGCGCTGGTTTCGGTGCCCCTGGGGCCGCACCGCTGGACGACGCAGTCCCACCTGGGGAAATCGGTGGAAATCGGGGTGGAAATCGGGGTCAGATTCCAGTTATCACAATGCAAGATGCCGCGTGGGAGGGTGCCTCTGTCATTGTGGGATTCCCGCGCTTCCCATCAATTGCATGCAGATCGAATTTGGTTTTCTAACCCCGAATGTGCCTGGAGTGATCGTTTCACGATGGGTGATGGCCCAGAAACTTCACCCCATTATCAACAGCAAACAACGACCATCCGAAGCTGGGAAAAGCCATTTTTCTTCATATTTCTCCGCTATTCAGCGATACACCTCACGCCGGTTGCCCACTCGCACAACGAGGATGCGCAAGGCGCCGTCCTCGTTGCTGCAGATGATCCGCTAGTCGCCAACCCGGTACTTCCAGAATTCGCCCAGCCTGGAGCTTTTGAGCGCTTCGCCAATGCTGCGCGGGTCGTCCAGCGCGGCAATCCGGCCGTGCAGTAAAGCAAGGATGCGCCTTGCCGCGTGGCGGTCGAGCCGGTCCAGATCAACCGCTGCTGCGCTGTCGATCTCAACTTTCCAGGCCATAGCGCTTCATCATTTCTTCCAGCGCTATGGATTCGGATTCCCCGGTGCGGTTGGCCATCAGGCGCTGTTCGGCCAGGACCAAGTCTTCGAGGTCGTCGATGTGCTCGCGGATCGCCTCGACCATGGTGTAGGTCTTGCTGCGCCCGGTGCGTTGCGCCAGGTCTTGCAGTCGCGCGGACACGTCGTCGGGGAGTCGAATGGAAACAGCGCTCATGCTTTCTTTCTCCTGGGCCGGAAGTGAATTACAAGTTGCCGGACATCGGTGATTTTTCCGAGGTGGCGGTCATCGAGCTGCTGGTCAAGCCCGGCGACACCATCAAGGCCGAGCAGAGCCTGATCACCGTGGAGTCCGACAAGGCGTCGATGGAGATTCCGTCCAGCCATGCCGGCGTGGTCAAGGAACTGAAGGTCAAGCTCGGCGACAAGGTGGCCGAAGGCTCGGTCGTCCTGCTGCTGGAGGCCTCGGGCGCCGCATCGGCGGCCCCGGCAGCCCCCGCAGCCCCTGTTTCGGAACAAAAACAGCCAAACCCCGGCGTCGTTGCGTCACCAGGCGCTATCAATGTTGAAGCGTCTCCAGCGCCGGCTGCAGCCAGTTTCGGTGGCGCAGCGGACCTGGAGTGCGACGTGCTGGTGCTCGGCGGCGGCCCTGGCGGCTACTCGGCGGCGTTCCGCGCGGCGGACCTGGGCCTGAAAGTCGTGATCGTCGAACGCTACGCCACGCTGGGCGGCGTCTGCCTGAACGTGGGCTGCATCCCGTCCAAGGCGCTGCTGCACGTGGCCGCCGTGATGGACGAGGTCAGCCACCTGGGCGACCTTGGCGTGGACTTCGGCGTACCCGTGGTCAACATCGACAAGCTGCGCGGCCACAAGGAAAAGGTCATCAGCAAGCTCACGGGTGGGCTGGGCGCGATGGCCAAGATGCGCAAGGTGACCACCGTGCGCGGTTACGGCCATTTCGTCGGCACCAACCACGTCGAGGTGGAAGAAACCACCGGCACCGGGCAGGAGAAGACCGGCACCAAGAAGGTGGTGGCCTTCAAGCGCGCCATCATCGCCGCCGGCAGCCAGGCCGTGCGCCTGCCCTTCATGCCCGAAGACCCGCGCGTGGTGGACAGCACGGGCGCGCTGGCCTTGAAAGAGGTACCCAAGCGCATGCTGATCCTGGGCGGCGGCATCATCGGCCTGGAGATGGGCACCGTCTACAGCACGCTGGGCGCGCGCCTGGACGTGGTCGAAATGCTCGACGGCCTGATGCAGGGTGCCGACCGCGACCTCGTCAAGATCTGGCAGAAGATGAACGCCAAGCGCTTCGACCACATCATGCTCAAGACCAAGACCGTGGGCGCCAAGGCCACGCCCGAAGGCATCGAGGTCACGTTTGCACCAGCCGAGGAGGGTGGCACCGCTCCCGCGCCGCAGACCTACGACCTGGTGCTGCAGGCCGTGGGCCGCACCCCCAACGGCAAGAAGATCGCCGCCGAGAAAGCCGGCGTGGCCGTGACGGAGCGTGGCTTCATCAACGTGGACATCCAGATGCGCACCAACGTGCCGCACATCTTCGCCATCGGCGACATCGTCGGCCAGCCCATGCTGGCGCACAAGGCGGTCCATGAGGCGCATGTGGCCGCCGAAGTGATTGCCGGTGAACTGCAAGGCAACAAGGAACTGGCATCCGCCGCCTTCAACGCCCGGGTGATCCCCAGCGTGGCCTACACCGATCCCGAAGTCGCCTGGGTGGGCCTGACCGAAGACCAGGCCAAGGCGCAAGGCATCAAGGTGAAGAAGGGCATGTTCCCCTGGACCGCCTCGGGCCGCGCCATTGCCAACGGCCGCGACGAAGGCGTCACCAAGCTCTTGTTTGACGATTCACCCGAAGCTCATGGCCACGGCAAGATCCTGGGCGGCGGCATGGTTGGCACGCACGCGGGTGACATGATTGGCGAAGTTGCCCTGGCGATTGAGATGGGTGCGGACGCGGTGGACATCGGCAAGACGATTCATCCGCATCCGACGTTGGGGGAAAGCATCGGTATGGCGGCGGAAGTGGCGCATGGCAGCTGCACGGATGTGCCGCCAGCGCGGAAGTAAACCGACCTGACGCGTCAAACCTTCAAGCCCGAACTGGCAACAGTTCGGGCTTTTTGCTGTCTGGCGGCTCGGCAATATTTGTTGTGGAGGTAATAACTGTATAAATGTACAGTTATGTGCCCTATGCCACGCCCATCAAGGCGTTGCACCATGCACACGTCTACAGCTCAGTCGCACGCAAGGCCACAATCGCACCACCATGCGGGCCGCAGCGCGGCTGCCGCCGCCCCAGCTGCAGCAGTAGCCAAACCCAAACTCTTCAACCCGCGCCACCCCGAGCGCACGCTGCTCTACCAAACCATAGCAGAACACTTCGAGACTTGGCATGAGCTGGCCAGTGCAGGCCAGTTCGACGGCCAGGGCGACCATCACACCCCTAAGTCTTATGTTCGCCAAGCCTTTCGTAAGTATCTGGAGTGCGGCATCTTCGCCCACGGCTTTGCCCGGGCGTGGTGTGACGATTGTGGTCACGACTATTTTGTCGCCTTCTCCTGCAAAGGCCGGGGTGTCTGCCCCTCGTGCAACACCCGGCGCATGGTGGAAACGGCGGCGCACCTCACGGACCACGTCTTTCCTCGCCTGCCGGTGCGCCAGTGGGTGCTGTCGGTTCCGAAGCGGCTACGCTACTTTATGCAGCGCGACGGGCCAGTGCTCAACATGGTGCTGCGCATCTTCCTGCGCGTTATTGCGCAAAGCCAATCTGCCAATTGCCCCGGTGCAGCGGACGTGAACAATGCTGCCCTGCACATCGGCGCTGTGGCCTTTATCCACCGGTTCGGCTCCAGCCTGAACGAGCATGTGCACTTCCACGTCTGCGTGGTCGATGGGGTGTTTGAGCAAGTGCCGGGCGAGGGCGATGCCGATGCCCAGGAGGCAGCCATCCCGGCGGGCGTGCTTTTCCACCCGGCCACAGGCGTGGATGCGGATGCCGTAGCCCAGGTGCAAGCTACCTTGCGCAAACGCATCCTGCGCGCCTTCGTGGGCCGGGGCCTGCTGGAGAGCTGTGACGCCAAAGACATGCTGGCCTACCAGCATAGCGGCTTTTCGGTCGATGCCGGGGTGTGCATCGAAGCGCACGACCGCGCAGCCCTGGAACGCCTGCTGCGCTACTGCGCCCGCCCACCCTTTGCCATGGAACGTCTGCGCAAAGAGGGCGCTGCGCTGGTGTACCGCTGTGCCAAGCAGCGCAGCGAGCCCACCAGCGACAAGCGCGGTGCCAAGGCAGATGAGCTGACCCTCACGCCACTGGAGCTGATCGACCGCATTGCCGCCCTGGTGCCACCACCGCGCACCCACCGGCACCGCTACTTTGGTGTGCTGGCACCGAACTCGCCGCTCAGGGCTGCGGCGGTGGCGCTGGCGACACCGCAACAACCGATCAAGCAAGTCGTGGTGCAGACCGAGCCAGCCGCCACGGGCGAGGGCGTGCCTGCAGTGGCACCGCTGGGCCACGCGATCCCACCCACGCCCGAACCTGCGCCACCCAAGCGCGCACCGGCACACTACCTGTGGGCGGTGTTGATCGCCCGTATTTACGAAGTGTTCCCGCTGCTGTGCCCAATCTGCGGTGGTCAGATGCGCCTGATCGCGTTCATTACCGAGGGCACGCAGATCAGGCGGATTCTGGATCACATCGGCGTCGACTCAGAACCTCCGCAAATTTCCCCGGCACGCGGACCGCCGTTGTGGGATGACTGCGATGCGCATGTCGGTGAGGGTATCGAAGTCGAGCCAGACTGGGATCTGGCGGCACAACCCGCACCCGACTACGAAGTGGACCAGCGCGTCAATTGGTAACTGAGCAAGACGGCGGCATCAATCGCTGCGGGGAGTCGCTGCGTGCGCGCCAGCCCAAAATGCGTATAGCTTCCCAAGCTCTCGCGATTGAGCGACAAGCGAGCGCTCAATCTGCCTTGGTCTGCCTTGGCCGACGTGTTTCGAAGCCAAAGACTCGTGCCATACTTGGCCTCATGCGGTTGAATTTCCTATCCGTG
>JACSRS010000112.1 GCA_014879655.1 Burkholderiaceae bacterium | reverse complement strand
AACATCTGGGGCGACGGCAGCACCTTCAAGGGCAACGACATCGAGCGCTTCTACCGCTACGGCCTGCTGGCCAACCCGTCGCTGAAGATTTACAAGCCCTGGCTCGACCAGCAGTTCATCGACGAGCTCGGCGGCCGCGCCGAGATGTCGGCTTTCATGACCGCCAACGGTTTCGGCTACAAGATGTCGGCCGAAAAGGCCTACTCCACCGACTCGAACATGCTGGGCGCCACGCACGAGGCCAAGGACCTGGAGTTCCTGAATACCGGCATGCAGATCGTCAAGCCCATCATGGGCGTCGCCTTCTGGCGCGACGACGTCGAAGTCAAGCGTGAGCAGGTCACCGTGCGCTTCGAGGAGGGCCAGCCGGTGGCGCTCAATGGCAAAACCTTTGACAGCGCGGTCGAACTGATCCTGGAAGCCAACCGCATCGGTGGCCGTCACGGTCTGGGCATGAGCGACCAGATCGAGAACCGCATCATCGAAGCCAAGAGCCGCGGCATCTACGAGGCGCCTGGCCTGGCGCTGCTGTTCATCGCCTACGAGCGGCTGGTGACCGGCATCCACAACGAGGACACCATCGAGCAATACCGCGAAAACGGTCGCAAACTGGGCCGTCTGCTGTATCAGGGCCGCTGGTTCGACTCGCAAGCCATCATGCTGCGCGAAACCGCCCAGCGCTGGGTGGCGCGCGCCATCACCGGCGAGGTGACGCTGGAACTGCGCCGCGGCAACGACTATTCGCTGCTCAACACCGAATCACCCAACCTGACCTACCAGCCCGAGCGCCTGTCGATGGAGAAAGTGGAAGACGCGCCGTTCACGCCACTGGACCGCATCGGCCAGCTGACCATGCGCAATCTGGACATCGTGGACACCCGCCAGAAGCTGGGCATCTATGCCAAGAGCGGCTTGCTGTCGCTGGGCTCGGGCGCCGACATGCTGCGGCTCGATGGTGGCAAGAGCGACGCCAAGGGTGAATAGCCCCCGGCCAGCAACCGAGAAAAAAACCGCCGGCGCCGGCGGTTTTCTTGATGCCGTCCCGCCCCGCGTGCAGGCGCCTACCCACCAACGTTGTAGTTTGACTGGATGCAGTTCGGCGCAACGCCCTGTCGCCCCAGCATGACGGGTGAGTAGCCGGTCGAGCGCACCAGACCCGTGCCCAGGTCGAACATCACATTGAAGTAATTCTGGAAATTGGCGCTGGCGCAATACAGCCAGGTCCAGGCCAGCGTGTTGCTGCGCGGATAAGTGGCCGTCCACGGTGCACCGGGCGGTCCGATCTTGCGCAGCACCTGGTCCTTCGTCATGCCGGCCTGAATCTGGTTGAAATAGCTGTCGTTGAGCACACCGCTGATGCGCTGCAGCTTGCCGTCCGCCCCCAGATAGACCATGTAGGTCTCGACGCCAACCGGCCCCTCGGCAAAGGCCAGTTGCTCGCTGCCGTCCGGGTTCTTCCAGACCATCGACGGCTGGCCCATCGTGCCCTCGACCGCAGACAGAGTCGACACGCCCGGTTGCAGATTGTTCGGGCTCGGGCCGGCGCAGCCCGTCAGTACAAGCGCGCCGACCACTGCCAGCACACGAAGACTGTTGAAACGTCGTTTGACCATTGGCGCTCCCCTTGAGTGAATCGAGTGCAAATTCTTGCACAGGCCGGACCCCGTCGCAGGCTGGTGGCAACGCCGGAATCGGGGTCATTTAAATTGGGGTCAGATTCCAATTCTTTTCCGAACCGGCCGCTCAATCCTGATTTGATAGCTTAAACGCACCGAATGACGCTGGCTGGATGTCAAAATGTCTTGAAATCCGCTGCCGGAACCCCCGAGGGGTCCCTTCGTTTTCAGACACCGCAGCCCGCGGCCGGGGCGCCCCTCAGACCACCACCGGTTCGGGCTCCAGCCGGATGCCAAAGCGTTCGTAGACACTGGTCTGGATGGCCTTGGCCAGCGTGACGACCTCGCCGCCGGTGGCGCCGCCCCGGTTCACCAGCACCAGCGCCTGCTTTTCGTAGACACCCGCCTGGCCGACGGTCTTGCCCTTCCAGCCGCAGGCGTCGATCAGCCAGCCGGCGGCCAGCTTGATGCTGCCGTCGGGCATCGGGTAGTGCACCACCTTGGGGTCGCGCGCAATGATGTCGGCGCACTGCTCCGGCGTGACGGTCGGGTTCTTGAAGAAGCTGCCAGCATTGCCGAGCACCGCCGGATCGGGCAGTTTGGCACGGCGGATGTCGCAGATCCAGTCGTGGATGCAGCGGGCGTCCGGGTTTGTGATGCCGGTATCGGTGATCTTGCGCTCCAGGTCCTGATACCCCAGCACCGGCGCCCACACCTTGGGCAGCGCGAAGCGCACCCGCACGATCAGCGCGCGCCCGGCCAGCCCCAGGCCGTTGTCGCCGCTGCTGACATGCTTGAACACCGAATCGCGATAGCCGAAGGCACATTGCGCGGCGTTCAGCGTGAAGGTCTGCCCGCTTTGCAGGTCCACCGCGTCCAGCGCATCAAAGCGGTCCTGCAGTTCAACGCCGTAGGCACCGATGTTCTGCACCGGCGACGCGCCGACGGTGCCGGGAATCAGCGCCAGGTTTTCCAGCCCCGGCAGACCCTGATCCAGCGTCCAGCCGACAAAGTCGTGCCAGTTCTCGCCAGCCCCTGCCTCGACGATCCAGTGCCGGGCGGTTTCGCCGACCAGCCGGCGGCCCGGCACCTCGACCTTCAGCACCAGCGCGCGCACGTCGCCAGTCAGCACCACGTTGCTGCCGCCGCCGAGCACCAGCTTGGGCTGCGCCGCCAGCGCGGGGTCGGCCAGCACCGCCTGCAAGTCGGCCTCGCTGCGCACGCGCACCAGTTCGCGCGCACGGGCCACGATGCCGAAGGCGTTCAGGGCTTGCAGGGGGACGTTTTGCTCGGCGATCATGGGAGAATTGTCGCATTGCAACCTTTGCCGGACGATCCCGCCATGCCCAGCTTTGACACCGTTTGTGAACCCAACCTGCCCGAAGTGAAAAACGCCGTCGACAACACGGCCAAGGAGATCAGCACCCGCTTCGACTTCAAGGGCACCGCCGCCGCCATCGAGCTCAAAGACAAGGACATCACCGTCACCGGCGACGCCGAGTTCCAGCTCGCGCAGGTCGAAGAAATCCTGCGTAACAAGCTGGCCAAGCGCAATGTCGACGTGCGCTTTCTCGACATGGGCGATGTGCAGAAGATCGGCGGCGACAAGGTCAAGCGCGTGATCAAGGTGAAGAACGGCATCGCCACCGAAGACGCCAAGAAAATCACCCGCATCATCAAGGAAAGCAAGATCAAGGTGCAGGCGGCCATCCAGGGCGAGGCGGTGCGCGTCACCGGCGCCAAGCGCGACGACCTGCAGGCCACCATGGCGCTGCTGCGCAAGGAAATCGCCGACCTGCCGATCAGCTTCGACAACTTCCGCGACTGACATCGGCCATGCACCCGCCCGCGCGCACGCAAGCCTGGCGCGGCCTGGCCCTTGCCGCCGCCGTGCTGGCGGCTGTTCCGACGGCGTCCTGGGCGCAATCTGTTGCGCTTCAAGGCATGCTGGGCACGCGTGCGCTGCTGATCGTTGACGGCTCGGAGCCCAAAAGCGTGGCGCCTGGCGACAGCTGGCGCGGCGTCAAGGTGGTCTCGACCAGCGGCGACACTGCGGTGCTGGAAATCGGCGGCAAGCGCATCAACCTGCGCGTCGGCGACTCGCCGGCCAGCGTCGGCGCGCAGCGCGCGGCTGGCAGCGGGCGCACCATCGTGATGCCCGCCGACAGCGACGGGCACTTCGGCGGTGCCGGCAGCATCAACGGCAAACCCGTGCAGTTCCTGGTCGACACCGGTGCCTCGTCAGTGGCGCTGAGCGTGGGCGACGCCGAGCGCGTCGGGCTGAACTACAAGTCGGGCCAGCCGGTGCGCATCGGCACGGCCAACGGCACAGCGCAGGGCTGGCGCATCCGGTTGGCCTCGGTGCGCATGGGCGATGTGGAGATCTACGACGTGGAGGCCGTGGTCACGCCCCAGAGCATGCCTTTCGTGCTGCTGGGCAACAGCTTTCTCGGCCGCTTCCAGATGAAACGCGAGAACGACACGATGACCCTTGAACGCCGTTATTGACCATTTTTGGGTCAAATTGCGCTGAAGCCAGCGTCAAAACATCGATTTCAGCTATCAAAATCATTGCCAAAAGATACCGGCCAGCGACTCTTGCGCACCGGCCTCACTGACCTTTTCGCGGGCAAGTCATTGAAACCTATCAATTCACTGCTTTCCATTGCTCGAAGGGAGCGCTAACATCCGCCCCTCATTCGCAACGAGGGCATCTCCATGGCAACGCGACCCGACAAGGCGCCGGTTTCTGCCGGCAACCCCTGCCCTTTCCTGCGAATGATGGTCGCGCAAAAGATGGTGGCCGACGCCGGCGCACCGATCGGCGAGCTGACGGCCAGCATCGTCAAAGTGGCCCGCACGGGCGACGGATCGCCGCAACTGCCCGGCGCAGCCATTCGCGCCATTGCCCTGATCGCCAACGGCCTGAGCCCCTTGCAGATGGCCCGCAACGCCAGCGGCGGCGTGCGGATCAGCGAACTGAGAAACGGTCCGCTGGACAAGAAAGGCGTGGGCTCGGGCATCCTGGACGCGTCAGGCGAAGTAGTCGACGCGCAGTTGGCCAGGCTGGAAGAATTTGCCAGCGACAAGACCAACGCCGACGGTCACACCGAAAAAGGCCTGAGCCTGGCCGAACTGAAGCGGATGATGGATGCCAATTTCGAGCGGGCCAAGGGCCGACGGCGCACGCTGGACCGCAAGCTGATGGACGGTGAATGGCCCGTTTTGCTGCAGGTGCTGGGCAAGCCGGGCAAGAAAGGCCGCTACCTCAGCCTTGACGACGTGCGAACCCTCTTCGTCGAGCAGCGCCTGCCCGCACGCATGACGAAGCGCCTGAAGGCGTCGGCCTGACAGCGCAGGAGCGGCCCAGGGCGGCGCTCAGGCCGCCCCGATGTTGGGCACCAGCGCCCCGGCGTCGTGACCGCTGCGCTGCGCGGCGGTGAACGCCAGCATGCGGTCGATCGGCACGCGGGCGCGCCGGCCCAGCGCCGGATCGACATGCACCTCGTTCGCCCCGGTCTCCAGCACCTGCGCCACCCCGGCCAGGCCGTTCATCGCCATCCATGGGCAATGCGCGCAGCTCTTGCAAGTGGCGCTGTTGCCGGCGGTCGGCGCTTCGATGAAGCGCTTGCCAGGGTTCAGGCTGCGCAGCTTGTGCATCATGCCGTTGTCGGTGGCAACGATGAATTCGGGCGCGTCCATCTGCTGCGCCGCGCGCAGGATGGCCGAGGTGGAACCCACCGCGTCGGCCAGCGCCACGACCGCGGCCGGGCTCTCCGGATGCACCAGCACCTTGGCGCGCGGATGTTCTTTCATCAGGCCTTCCAGCTCAAAGGCCTTGAACTCGTCGTGCACGATGCACGAGCCGGTCCACATCAGCATGTCGGCGCCGGTCTCGCGCTGGATGTAGCCCCCCAGATGCTTGTCGGGCGCCCACAAAATCTTGTGGCCTTTGTCTTTCAGCGCCCGCACGATGTCCAGCGCGCAGCTCGACGTCACCAGCCAGTCCGAGCGGGCCTTCACCGCCGCGCTGGTGTTGGCGTAGACCACCACGGTGCGGTCCGGGTTCGCGTCGCAGAACGCGCTGAACGCGTCGATCGGGCAGCCCAGGTCCAGCGAACAGGTGGCGTCCAGATCGGGCATCAGCACGGTTTTTTCGGGGCTCAGGATCTTCGCCGTCTCGCCCATGAAGCGCACGCCCGACACCACCAGCGTCTGCGCCGCGTGGTCGCGGCCGAACCGCGCCATCTCCAGCGAATCGCTGACAATGCCGCCGGTTTCTTCGGCCAGGTCCTGCAGATCGGGGTGCACGTAATAGTGCGAGACCATCACCGCATTGCGCGCCTTCAGCAGTTCACGGATGCGCGCTTTCAGGCGCGCACGCTCGTCGGGCGACGGCTCGACCGGCACACGCGCCCAGGCATGGCGTGTCGGGCAGGCCGGCTGCTCGAACTCGACATCGATCACGGCAGAAGCGCCAGGCTGCATCACAGTTCCTCGAATCGCATGGAAAAATCGACCGCCCTGACATCTTTGGTCAGCGCGCCAATGGAGATGCGGTCAACGCCGGTTTCCGCAAGGGCGCGCACCGTCTCCAGCCGCACGCCGCCGGAAATCTCCAGCACCGCCCGACCCGCATTGAGGCACACCGCCTCGCGCAGCGTCGGCAGATCCATGTTGTCCAGCAGCAACATGCGGGCGCCCGCGTCCAGCGCCTCGCGCAACTGCGCCAGTGTCTCGACCTCGATCTCGACAAAGCTCGCCTGCGTGGCGACGCGCGCTGCTGCCCGCAGCACCTGCGTCACGCCACCGGCAGCTGCGATGTGGTTCTCCTTGATCAGCACCGCGTCGTACAGGCCGATTCGGTGGTTGGTGCCGCCACCGGTGCGCACCGCGTATTTCTGCGCCAGCCGCAAGCCCGGCAGGGTCTTGCGGGTGTCGACGATCTGCGCGCGCGTGCCTTTGACCGCATCGACGTAGATGGCGGTGGCGCTGGCCACGGCGCTGAGCAGTTGCAGAAAATTCAGGGCTGTGCGTTCGGCGGTGAGCAGCGCACGGGCGTTGCCTTCGATTTCGACCACCACCTGGTCGGCCCGGCAGCGCCCGCCTTCGGCCACGTGCCAGCGCAGGCGGGCCTGCGGGTTGAGCTGCAGCGCGGCGGCGGTGACCCAGGGCGTGCCGCACAGCACGGCCGCCTCGCGGGCGAGGATGCGGGCGCGCGTCTGCCGCGCCGGGTCGATCAGGCCGGCCGTGAGGTCGCCCTCACCCACGTCTTCGCGCAGCGCGCGGGCCACGTCGTCGCGGGCCAGATCGGCGATGGCGCGGGGAGAAAAATCAAAGTCAGCGGTCATGGATGGATCCAAGCATAGCGTGATTGCGACAGCGCAGCGGCGCGCGGGCTGAACACCGACCGGGCGGTCTCAGGCCTGTTCAGTCCGCTTCAGGCGCCTTCAGGCCTCCTCACGCGGCTCCCGTCCCATCAGCGCGGCAACGGCCTGCGCCGGGGTCAGCAAACTGTCGAGCAGGGCCACCACGGCCTGGCTGATCGGCATCTCCACTCCCAGCCGGCGCGAGCGCTGCACCACGGTGCGGGCGCTGTAGACGCCCTCGGCCACGTGGCCCAGCGAATCCACCGCCTGTTGCAGGCTCATGCCGCCGGCCAGCAACTGGCCCACGCGGCGGTTGCGCGACAGGTCGCCGGTGGCGGTCAGCACCAGATCGCCCAGGCCGCTCAGGCCCATGAAGGTTTCAGCGCGCGCGCCCAGTGCCAGCCCCAGCCGCGTCATCTCGGCCAGCCCGCGTGTGATCAGTGCGGCCCGGGCGTTCAGGCCGAGGTTCAGCCCGTCGCACAGGCCGGTGGCAATCGCCAGCACGTTCTTCACCGCGCCGCCGACTTCAACGCCGATCAGGTCGTCGTTGGCATAGACCCGCAGTGTCGGGCTGTGAAAGGCCTGCACCAGCGCGTCGCGCACCGCTGCGTGTTCGCTGGCCGCGACCAGCGCGGTCGGCTGGCCCAGCGCCACTTCCTGCGCAAAACTCGGCCCGCTGAGCGCGCCGCCGGCCAGCGCCGGCGCCACCTGGGCCTGGATTTCGTGACCCAGCAGGCCGGCGCCCTCACCGGATGCACCCGGCTGCGCCGCCTCGAAACCCTTGCACAACCACGCCACCGGCGCACGCCCGTCACGCAGGCGCTGCAGCGTGGCGCGCAGCGCGGCCATCGGCGTGGCAACGATGATCAGGTCGGGCGCAGAGCCGGCGCCGGTCGCGCTGCCCTGCGCCGGCAGCACCTCCACGCGCAGCGAGGCGGGCAGCGTGATACCAGGGAGGTAGCGGGCGTTTTCATGGCTGGCCTGCATGGCCTGCGCCTGCACAGCGTCACGCGCCAGCAGGCGCACCGAATGGCCCTGCGGGTGCCGGCAAGCGCTGAGCGCCAGTGCCGTACCCCAGGCGCCCGCGCCGATGACATCAATTTTCATAGCATCAAATCACCATTTGACGCTGGATCTTGGCCAAAATTGGCCAAAATTTACTGCGTGATGATGGAAGGGGTCTCGCCCGCAGCCTGCGCCTGCTGCTGTTCGTACATGGCCTGGAAGTTGATCTCGGCCAGGTGCACCGGCGGAAAGCCCGCGCGGGTGATGATGTCGGCCACGTTGCCGCGCAGGTACGGGTACACGATCTGCGGGCAGGCGATGCCCATGATCGGGCCCATCTGGTCTTCCGGCAGGTTGCGCAACTCGAAGATGCCGGCCTGGCGGCACTCGACCAGGAACACCGTCTTGTCCTTGATTTTGGTCTGCACGGTGGCGGTCACGCTGACTTCGAAGATGCCTTCGGAGATCGGCGTGGCTTCGACGCCCAGATTGATTTCAACGGCCGGCTGCTCCTGCTCGAGCAGGATGGCGGGCGAATTGGGCTGCTCCAGCGAAGCCTCTTTCAGGTAAACGCGCTGGATCTGGAACACGGGATCGTTGTCGGCCATGGAGTGTCTCGGTAGGGGATGAAAAAAAGAAACCGGAGCCGCGCCGTCAGCCGGAGCCGGCGGCGGGTCGGTACAGCAAGGATTATCTCAGGTGAAATCGGCGATCCGGCAGCACATCGCCGGGCCGCCGAGCCCTTCAGGCGCCGGCCAGCAGCGGCATCAGGCCGCCGCGACCATCGAGCGCCACCAGATCGTCGTGGCCGCCCACATGCGTGTCGCCGATGAAAATCTGCGGCACTGTTCGCCGGCCGGTGATCTGCATCATCTGCTCGCGCTCGCCGGGGTGCAGATCGACCCGAATTTCGTCGATCTGCGTCACGCCCTTGGACTGCAGGATCTGCTTGGCCCGGATGCAATAGGGGCAAACGGCCGTGGTGTACATCTTCACAACTGGCATCTGTCGCTCCTGCTCAGGCCTTTTCGATCGGCAGATTGGCTTCGCGCCAGGCGCGCATGCCGCCGGTGAGCGAGTGCGCCTGCTCGTAGCCCAGCTTGGTGGCCACCGCCACCGCACGATTCGAACGCGCACCGGAGGCGCAGACCAGAATCACCGGCGTGGCCTTGTTTTTCACCATGCCCGGCAGTTTCTGCTCCAGTTGCGACAGCGGCGCGTGCCGGGCGCCGGCCACATGCCCGGCGGTGTACTCGGCGTCTTCGCAGACATCGATGACCACCGCCTTTTCGCGGTTGATCAGTTGCACGGCTGCGCTGGTGGTCAGCGAGCGGGCGCCGCCGCCGGCCGACAGCGTGGGCCAGGCGAGCATCGCCGCCGAGGTCAGCGCCACGGCAATCAGCATCCAGTTATCCATCAAAAACTTCACATTGGCCTTTCAATTCCGGTTGCCGGATGCGTCCGATTCTAAAATGCCGGGTTGAATCCGGTTTCGCTGCCCACTTTTTTTACCCTCCTGGCGCCGGTCATCTGCCGGCCAAACCCATCCGCATGCACAAACTCGTCCTCATCCGCCACGGCGAATCGACCTGGAACCTTGAAAACCGCTTCACCGGCTGGACCGACGTGCCGCTGACACCGACCGGCGTCGAACAGGCGCGCCAGGCCGGCCAGCTGCTGAAGGAAGCCGGCTACGAATTCGACCTTTGCTACACCAGCGTGCTCAAGCGCGCCATTCACACGCTGTGGCGTGTGCTGGACGAGATGGACCGCCCCTGGCTGCCGGTGATCAATTCCTGGAAGCTCAACGAGCGCCACTACGGCGCGCTGCAGGGCCTGGACAAGGCGGAAACCGCGCGCAAGTACGGCGACGCGCAGGTGCTGATCTGGCGCCGCAGCTACGACACGCCGCCGCCCGCGCTGGAGCCGAGCGATCCGCGTTGCGAGCGCGGCGATCTGCGCTACGCCCGTCTCGAACCCGGAATGGTGCCGCTGTCCGAATGCCTGAAAGACACTGTGGCGCGGGTATTGCCCTACTGGGACGAATCGATTGCACCGGCCATTCGCGCCGGCAAGAAAGTGATGGTGGCGGCGCACGGCAATTCGATCCGCGCGCTGATCAAGTACCTCGACGGCATTTCGGACGACGACATCATCAACCTGAACATCCCCAACGGCATTCCGCTGGTGTACGAGCTCGATGACAACCTCAAGCCCATCCGCCACTACTACCTCGGTGACGCAGAAGCGGCTGCACGGGCCGCCGCCGCCGTGGCCAGCCAGGGCAAGGCCTGACAGACGGGCGAATGGACGCGCCGATTTGTAACGACTCTGTTACCGACTCGCCCCACGCATTGCAGGAATTCACGGAACCCGGCGGGCTGCCGCGGGTCGCAGGCTGTATATTGCCAATCAAAGGTGAGAGAACATGGGTCAAAAACTGAAAATTGCAGGGTGGATTTCGATTGGCGTGCTGACTGGCGCGCTGACCACGGTTTCGCTGCAGACGATGGCACGCGGCGGGCTCGATCCGTTGCCGCTCGAAGAGTTGCAGCAGCTCGCTGCCGTGTTCGGCATGATCAAGAGCGACTATGTCGAGCCGGTGGACGAGAAAAAGCTGATCACCGACGCCATCGCGGGCATGGTTTCCAGTCTGGACCCGCACTCCCAATACTTTGACAAGAAGGCTTTCAAGGAATTCCGTGAAGGCACAGCCGGACGGTTTGTCGGAGTCGGCATCGAGATCACGCAGGAAGATGGCCTGGTCAAGGTGGTCGCGCCGATCGAAGGCTCACCCGCCGACCGTGCCGGCCTCAAGAGCGGCGACCTGATCACCCGCATCGACACCACGCCCGTAAAGGGCCTGACGCTCAATGAAGCGGTAAAGAAAATGCGCGGGGAGCCGAACACCAAGGTGAACCTGACCATCCTGCGCAAGGACGAAAACCGCAGCTTCCCGGTCACCATCACCCGTGAAGAGATCAAGACGCAATCGGTCAAGGCCAAAATGGTCGAGCCCGGCTACGCCTGGGTGCGGCTGTCGCAATTCCAGGAGCGTACTGTCGACGACTTCGTGCGCAAGGTCGACGAAATCTACAAGCAGGACCCCAAGCTCAAGGGCCTGGTGCTGGACCTGCGCAACGACCCGGGCGGCCTGCTGGACGCCGCGGTGGCCATCTCGGCCGCCTTCCTGCCCGAAAACGTGCTGGTGGTTTCGACCAACGGCCAGCTGGCCGAAAGCAAGTTCGAATTCAAGGCCTCGCCCGAGTTCTACGCGCGCCGCGGCAGCGACCCGCTCAAGCGCCTGCCCGACGCCACACGTGCGGCGCTGCAGAAGGTGCCGCTGGTGGTGCTGGTCAATGAAGGCTCGGCCTCGGCCAGCGAGATCGTCGCCGGCGCCTTGCAGGACCACAAGCGCGCCACCATCATGGGCAGCCAGACCTTTGGCAAGGGATCGGTGCAGACCGTACGTCCGCTCGGCCCCGACACCGGCCTGAAAATAACCACGGCGCGTTATTACACCCCCAGCGGCAAGACCATCCAGGCCAAGGGCATCGTGCCGGATGTGATGGTCGACGAGACCGCCGAGGGCAACCGTTTCGCCGTGCTGCGCACCCGCGAAGCCGATCTGGAAAAGCACCTGGGCGACGGCATCAACCCGGAAAAGGTCGATGCTGCACGGGAAAAGGCGCGTGAAGAGGCGCTGAAGAAGCTCGACAGCGAGTCGAAAGAGTCGATCGCCAGCCGCAAGCTGCCGGAACTGGGCTCGGACAAGGACTTCCCGCTGATCCAGGCGCTCAATCGCCTGAAAGGTCAGCCGGTGCTGGTGAGCAAGACCCAGGTCGAACGCAAGGACGAGAAGAAGGACAGCGGTTCCTGACCGCTGACGGTCAGGCCCGCCGCAGCCCGGTTCGTTGATTGCAGGCGCATCGCCCATGAATGACGAACAGTTGCTGCGCTACTCGCGTCACATACTGCTCAATGAGCTGGGCGTCGAGGGGCAGGAAACCCTGCTCGCGTCGCACGCGCTGGTGATCGGTGCCGGTGGCCTCGGCTCTCCGGTGGCGCTGTACCTGGGCAGCGCCGGCGTCGGCCACCTCACCATCGTCGACCATGACCACGTGGACGCCACCAACCTGCAGCGGCAGGTGGCGCACACGCTGGCGCGGGTGGGTGAACCGAAAGCACACTCGGCGCGCGACGCCATCGCCGAAATCAATCCCGATGTGCGGGTCACCCCCGTCCTGCACCGTGCCGACGACGCGCTGCTCGATACCTTGGTGGCTGGTGCCGATGTGGTGCTGGACTGCACCGACAACTTCGCCACCCGCCACGCGATCAACCGCGCCTGTGTGAAGCACCGCAAGCCGCTGGTATCAGGGGCAGCCATCCGCATGGACGGACAGATTTCGGTCTACGACACGCGACAGGCGGACTCGCCCTGCTACGCCTGCGTGTTCCCGCCGTCCGACGCGCACGAAGAAACCCGCTGCGCGACCATGGGCGTTTTTGCGCCGCTGGTGGGCATCATCGGTACGATGCAGGCCGCAGAAGCGCTCAAGCTGCTGTGCGGCATCGGCACCTCGCTGGCTGGCAGGCTGCTGATGCTCGACGGTCGCGGCATGGAGTTCACGCCGGTCCGCATCACCCGCAACCCCGCCTGCCCGGTCTGCGCCCGCCGGCACTGACCAAGAGATCCCGGCGCCGCCCGGGCTCTCAGCCGCCGTGAGACGGCCGGTGCTCGCAAGGGCCGTTTCGCTGGCGAAAGTCCCGTGGGCGCTCGGCTCCCGGATCGGCAAACAAGCCGCGACGCGCGCGCCGGGCGTCGGCTTCCTGCGCCGAATAGGGCCCGGGGTTGCGGCGCCAGCGGTACGACCAGGCCTGCCCCTGTGAAACCATTGCTGCGCCCACGTCCTGCCCGCCCACCTGGATCTTCGCCAGACCCCGGCCATGATCGTCTTTGCGGCTGACGGTCACGGTCACCTTCTGCTTTGCCACCAGTTTCTCCAGCGCCTGGCGCGACTCCACGCCGCCGCGCTGGCAGATCTCGGGTGCATCGATGCCCTCGATCCGCAACTTGCGCGGCTCCCCACCTGCCGCCAGCCGGACCCACAAGGTGTCGCCATCCGACACCCGGGTCACGGTTGCCTCATAGCGCTGGGCCGCAGCAGCCAGTGGCATGACCATCGACAGCAACATGCCCAGCGCCGCTGCACCTGCGCGGGCTGCCCTTTCCTCGCACCACCTGTGTTCGGCGACGATGGATCGGTACCGGATCATCACGCTCACGATCGCCGGGTCCGCTGACGGCCACCGCGCCGCCGGTCTGCCCCCGGCCCCTCACGCGTCTGGGCCAGTTGGTCGGCGCTTTGTTGAAGACGGGTGAGCACGCCGGCCAGTGCCTGCACCTCTGTTGGCGTCAGCACCGATAGCAGTCTCTGGTTGATCGCCGTCACACGCGGGAACACCGCGGCCACGACGGCACGCCCGGCATCGGTCAGGCCCAGTTCAACGCCGCGCGCGTCGCCAGCGCGTACGCTGCGCTGAACCAGCTTCTTGGCTGCCAGCGCGGTGACGGCGCGTGAGGTGCGCGCACGATCGAGCTGGGCGCGTTCGGCCAGCGCCGAAGACGCGATACCGCCTTGCTCAGCCAGCAGTGCCAGCAGGCGCCATTCGCGCCGCGTGATGCCGAATTCCCCTTCGCAAAGACGGATCACCGGCGCGCCGGCCGTGGCCAGCAGGCGTGCAATCCTGTATAGGAAAAGGTCGTCCAGCGCCTGCGGTTGCATCAGCTGTTGCGGCTGCATCAGGGAATCTCCCGAGGATGATTGATTTGATCAATCAATTGTCACCGCAATACATTGAAGCCGAACCCGAGGCCGATCCGGCCCCTTCCAGACTGGAGACATGCACCATGAACCGCCGCCACACCCTGCTCGCCGCCGCTTCGCTTTCGCTCACCCTGCTTGCAGGGGCCCAGGCCCAGCCACTGGATGGCACGCTGCGCATCGTCGTTGGCTATGCCCCCGGCGGCTCCTCTGACCGCGTGGCACGCATCGTCGCCGACAAGCTGCAGGCCAAAATCGGCAACACGGTGATCGTGGAGAACAAGACCGGCGCCGGCGGCCGGCTGGCCGCACAGCAGGTGAAGGCCACACCCGCCGGCCAGAACGTGCTGATGCTCGGCAACCCGGCCGTGATGGTGGTGGCGCCGCTCGTTTTCAAGGACGCCGGCTACGACCCGGAGCGCGACTTCGTGCCCGTCTCGGAAGTCAGCAGCTATGAATTCGGCCTGGCCGTCTCGAGCGCCGTGCCGGTCAAGGAACTCACGCACCTGCTGGCCTGGTTGCGCGCGAACCCGGAGAAGGCCAACTTCGGTGTGCCCGCTACCGGCAGCCTGCCGCACTTTTTCGCCTTGATGACCGGAGAAAAGGCCGGCGTGCAGGCACAGGTGGTGGGGTACCGGGGCTCCGGCCCGCTGCTGACGGATCTGATCGGCGGCCAGGTGCCGGTGGCTTTTGACACGTTCGACACCATGCTGCCCCAGCATGAGGCGGGAAAAGTTCGTATCCTGGCCGTATCTGGCGCCCAAAGGTCGCCATTTGCACCCAACATTCCAACATTCAAGGAAGCCGGACTGGCGCTGGTCGCCACCGGCTGGAATGCTTTTTTCGCACCGAACAGCATGTCCAAGGATAAGGTGCAGTTCCTCGCAAAGGCCATCCGCGACGTGATGTCTGATCCGGACACCCAGCGCAAGTTCAGGGACGCCAAGATGATTCCGGTGGTCAGCACCCAGGCGCAGACCGAAGCCATGCTGAAAGCCTATCGCGCGCAATGGGCGCCGGTGGTGCAGAAGTCGGGCTACCAGCCTTGAACTTGAACCCAAAGCGGCTGGCGTCCCAGCACCGCTGGAACCGTCGTTCACTTTCGCGCTGAAAGAACGTCTTGAAACGCCCCAACATCATCTTCATCGTCGCCGACGACCTGGGCTACGCCGATCTGGGCTGCTACGGCGGTCGTGATGCCGTGTTCGGCCCGGTCTCGCCGGTGCTCGACCGCCTGGCGGCCGGCGGGCTGAAGTTCACCCAGGGTTACAGCAACTCGCCGGTCTGCTCGCCCACGCGCTTTGCGCTGATGACGGCCCGCTACCAGTACCGGCTTCGCGGCGCGGCCGAAGAACCGATCAACAGCAAGAGCCGCAGCAGCACCACGCTGGGCCTGCCGCCCGAGCACCCGACCCTGCCGTCGCTGCTGCGTGCCAGCGGCTACCGCACCGCGCTGATCGGCAAGTGGCACCTGGGCTATCCGCCCGCGTTCGGTCCGCTGCGCTCAGGTTACGAAGAGTTTTTCGGCCCGATGGCCGGCGGCGTGGACTATTTCACGCACTGCGACTCGCGCGGGCAGCACGACCTGTGGTTCGGCGAACAGGCGCGCACCGACGAAGGCTACCTGACCGACCTGCTCTCGCAGCACTCGGTGGACTACATCGACCGCATGGCCGACGGCGCGAGGGCCGGCACACCCTTCTTCCTGAGTCTGCACTACACCGCGCCGCACTGGCCGTGGGAAACGCGCGAGGACGCGAACCGCGCCCCGGCTATCCGGGACAACCTGTTCGACCTCGCTGGCGGAAACATCCACATCTACCGGCGCATGATTCACCACATGGACGAAGGCATCGGGCAGGTGATGGACGCGTTGACGCGCCATGGCCTGACCGACGATACGCTGGTGGTGTTCACCAGCGACAACGGCGGCGAGCGTTTCTCGGACAACTGGCCGCTGGTGGGCGGCAAGATGGACCTGACCGAAGGTGGCATCCGTGTGCCCTGGATCGCCCACTGGCCAGCCACCATTTCGCCGGGCGGTGTCAGTGCGCAGCTGTGCATGACGATGGACTGGTCGGCAACGATGCTCGACGCTGCCAGGGCACCGGCCGACCCGGCCCATCCGCTCGACGGCGTCTCGCTGATGCCGGTGCTGCGCGACGCCGGCCACGCGTTCGAGCGGCCGCTTCACTGGCGCATGAACCACCGCGGCCAGCGCGCGCTGCGCCATGGCGACTGGAAATACCTGCGCGTCGACGGCAACGACTACCTGTTCAACTTGCCAGCCGACGAGCGCGAACGCGCCAACCAGGCGCATCGGGAACCGCAACGACTGCAGGCGATGCGCGCCGAGTGGGAAAGCTGGAACGCCGGCATGCCGCCGATTCCCGAAGACGCCACCATCAGCCTGGGCTATTCGGCCGTGGACATGCCGCAGCGCTGAAGCGGCTGCAAGCGGGCCCGCGCACGCTTAACATCGGGCGCATGCTTTCGCTCAAGCGCTTTTTCCCTTTTCTGTCCTGGCCGCGCCCGACGCTGGCGCTGCTGCGCAGCGAAGCCATGGCCGGGCTCACGGTCGGCCTGATGGTGGTGCCGCAGGGGGTCGCGTATGCGGCGCTGGCCGGCATGCCGCTGGTCACCGGCATTTACGCATCGATGCTGCCGGCGCTGGTGGCGGTGCTGTTCTGCGCGTCTACGCGGCTGTCGGTCGGCCCCACCGCGCTGACCGCGCTGCTGGTCGGCACCTCGCTGACCGGCATGGCGACCCCCGGCAGCGCCGAATGGATCGAGCTGGCGGTCTGGCTGGCGCTGCTGTCCGGCCTGCTGCAGGTGGCGCTGGGCTTCATCCGCTTTGGCTGGTTGCTCAACCTGATCTCGTCGCCGGTGCTGATGGCGTTCACCCAGGGCGCGGCGGTGCTGATCATCACCTCGCAACTGCCGGCCTTGCTGGGCTTTCGGGGCAGCTGGTCGCAGATGCTGGCGGCGCCGGCGCTGCACCTGCCGGAGATGGCGTTTGGCCTGGTCAGCGTGGCGCTGATGATGGTGGTCAGGCGCTGGCGACCCGCGTTTCCGTCGGTGCTGGTGATCGTGCTGGCCTCGGCCGGTGTGAGCGCGGCGCTGGGTTTTGAGGCCGGTGGCGGCCACGTCGTGGGCGCCCTGCCCGAGGGCCTGCCCGCCCTGTACTGGCCACACTGGCTGGACGCCGCGACGCTGAGCCAGCTGGTGCTGCCCACGCTGGTGATCACGTTGGTGAGCTTTCTGGAGACCGCGTCCAGCGCCAAGATCGACAACGAGCGCAAGGGCCAGCAATGGAATCAGGATCAGGACCTGATCGGGCAAGGGCTGGGCAAGATCGCATCGGCCCTCAGCGGCGCCTTTCCGACCAGTTCGTCGTTTTCCCGCTCGGCACTGAACCTGTATGCCGGCGCCCAGAGCGGCTGGGCGACCATCTTTTCGGTCGCGGTCGTGCTGATCCTGCTGATGCTGTTCACGCCGGTGCTGCGCCATGTGCCGCAGGCGGTGCTGGCAGCCATCGTCGTGACGGCTGTGATGGGGCTGCTCAAGCCGCGCGAGTTCGTTCGCCTGTGGCACATTTCGCGCGCGGAGGCGGTGACCGCCGGCGCCACCTGCGCTATCACCATTGCCGCTGCGCCGCAACTGCACTGGGGCGTGCTGGCGGGTGTGGTGATGGCGTTGTCGCACTTTGTCTACCAGCGGCTGCACCCGCGCATCATCGAGATCGGCCTGCACCCCGACGGCAGCCTGCGCGACCGCAACCTGTGGAAACTGCCCCCGCTGGCGCCCGACCTGTACGCCCTGCGCATGGATGCCGACCTGGACTTTGCCAGCGCGAGCGGCTTCGAGCGGGCGCTGGGTGACTACCTGACCCGCCACCCGGCGACAAGCCAGGTCTGCCTGTTTTGCCAGCCGATCAGCCGCATCGACGCCACCGGCACCGAGGTCTTTGTGAAACTGCGCCACCAGCTGGCCATGAAGCGCATCACATTGCACCTGAGCGGCCTGAAACTGCCGGTGGAAACCGTTCTGCGCAAGGGCGGCCACCTGCCGCAAGACCCGCTGCTTCAGCTGTACCGGACCGACGCCGAGGCCCTGCAGGCGCTGGCGCGGCTGACCCCCCGGCGGGCCGATCCGGACGACCTGGCCGCAGCCTGCATCTGACGCCCGGATATTCCCGAATCAATAGCAGTCCATGACCATCTGACGCTAGATTTGTACCAAAAAGACTGAAAAAATCGTGCCAGAAGGCCGGGGGGTCCTCTTTCAAGAAGCGCCGGCAGGCGTTTGCCCGCCGACCCGTCGGAATCGCCTCAGAGGGTGACCATGATCGAACGAAAGCGGCGCTTGTCGGGCGGCTGCTCCTTGCACATCCTGCCGTCGATCAACCGGGTGCCGTCATCCGAGAAAATCTGCACCCGCAGCGGCTGACCCGGCCAGACAATCAGCGCCTCGGGCTGCAGGCCGGCCAGGTCCACGCCCGGCACCACCACCGGCGCCTCCGTGGCGGCGCCAGACCAGCGGTACAGGTCGAACGAACCACCCATGCCCGGCAGCCCGGCGACGATCAGGTAGGCCCCCAGCGCCGGCACGTAGCCGATGCTGCGCACCCCCCGCCCACCCAGTGCCAGCCGGACCGGCTCGCCCAGCCGGGCGGTTTTGCCGTCGACCACCTCGGCCGGGTTCAGCAACGGGATCAGCAGCGCCTTGCCGTCAGGCACCGGTCCGCGCAGCCCCAGCAGCAGATGGCCCTGCGGCGTCGCGGCCATCCCCTCGATGTTCAGGCCGCCCGGTTCCTTGGGCGCGATCCCGGCCGCCCTGTCCAGCTTGAACGCCTTGAGCGACGGATGGCGGGCCAGGTCGCGCACCAGCTTTTCATAGGGCTTGCCGACCGGCGCCAGCTGCTGCGCACCCTCGCGAACATAGACCTGCGTTGCAAACAGCCTGTGGCGGCTGCCGCGCCGCTCGCCTTCACTGTTGGCACCGTGTGAACTGATCCAGTAAACACGCTCCCCCAGCATCGCGGCCGCCTCCAGATCGGCTTCCGGGTGCTTCGGGTCGGTCTTGAGGAAGCGGGACAGGTTGACCACGCTGGCGACGCTGGCCGGCTGGTCGCGCTGGTAGATGCGCAACTGGTTGTCCTCGTCGTTGGCCAGGGCAAACCGCCCCTCTCCCAGCGCCACGGCGGCCGACGCATCGCAGGTGCCGGCGTATTCGGTGATCTCGGGCGCGGCCTGCGCCGGCAGGGCCAGCCACGCGGCCAAGGCCAGCCAAAGTGGCACCACGCGCCAGCGGCGAGGGTTCGCGGCCAGGCGGCGCCGGGTGGACGGGTGGAAAGGGTTGTTGCAAAACATGTGTCAGGTTCCTTCGGTGACGCGAAAGGCGGGCGACCCTGACGGCGCCCCCGCTGCGACACGGAATGAAAAAGTGGGCAGTCCGGCAAGGATACCCGGCCCTGCCGCAGCACGGCCCAATGGACTCAATGTCTGGCCGGCCGGCGCGACAACCCCAGCGCCCCCACCACCGCCAGCGCAAAGGCAGTCAGCAGCAGCCACTTGGCGCTGGCGCAGACCGCCGCGAGGGCGATCCACCCGGCCTGCGGCGGCATAGCCAGCGCCACGGGCGTGGTCAGCAGCAGGTGTAGCGCGTTTTCAGCCGCATCGGCCAGCGCTGCCAGCGGAAGCATGGCGGCCGCCCACCGGCGCCGGCGCGGCGACAGCACCTTGAAAAGCGCCGCGTGCGTTGCCAGCCGCCAGCCAAACGCTCCGTAAAGTATCAACAGCACGAAATCAGCGCCAAAATGGGCGCGGTACAGCGCGAGGCCCTGCGGCCCCCAATGTTCCAGCACCGACCGGAAAGCCGGTGCCGAGAACGCCAGCTGCAGCGCCATGATGTCGGGCTGCAGCGGCCGCAGCCACCATCCCAGGCCGATCAGCAGGCCCAGTGCGAGCAGTCCCAGGGTCCAGGCCAGGCGCACGCCCGTCTCCCGCTCAGCGGCCCGGCCGCGCGGGTGGCTGCTTCCAGAACCGTTCCATCGCGATGTAGAGAAAGGACGCCGTCCAGCCGATCAGCACCAGGCCATTGAGCGCCTCGACCCCCGCCAGAAAGCGGATCGAGCCGGTCGGCGTGAGGTCGCCAAAGCCGAGCGAAGTGAAGGTTTCCGCCGAGAAATAGAAATACGTCGAAAAGGTTCCCACCGACGACCCGACAAGCGTGCCGACGTCGGCGAACCGGGTCAGGCCGTAGAAAGCAAGCCCGTAGACCAGTATCTGCAAGGCGTGCGCCGCGAACGCAAAAAACACCACAACCAGCAGCTTGCTGCGGTTGGGTATCTGGATGTCATGCAGCCGGCCGTTCATCAGGCCCATGACCTCGTATTGAATCAGCGTGGTCAGCGCCAGCAGGATCAGAGCGGAAAAAGCGACGATGGGCATGGGCAGCGGTTTGCAGATCAATTGGTGGCCGTTCGCCCGATCACAAGTGGGGCCGGGCCGGCCGGATGGGGTCTGGCACTTCTGGAAACCTGTTCAGGGCTCCGGTGTACCGGTGTCCTGGTTGCCCAGGTCCAGTTCACGCCGGGCCGCAGACGCAAGTGCCTGATAGCGCGCCTTGAATGCATCCAGCGTCTCCCCTTCCAGTTCTTCCAGATCCAGCAAGGCATTGTGGGCCCCGCGCGTGGCGCGGATCAGTTCGTCGAGTTTGACCTGAATCGCCTCGGTGTCGCGGTTTTGCGTGTTCTGGATCAGAAACACCATCAGGAAAGTGATGATGGTCGTACCGGTATTGATCACCAGTTGCCACGTATCGCTGAACCCGAACAGCGGCCCCGTGACGATCCAGACCAGGATCACGGCCACCGCGAGCACAAATACCCGCGGGCGCCCGCAAAAATGGGAGGCGGACTTGGCAAATCGCGAATACCAGGCTGAGTTGTGCATGTCGGCGACCTTGTTTGATGGCAATGCCCCATTTTGCGGAGTTTCTTGAGCGTGACCCGGTAAAAACGCTGCCGATCGGCCGGCCGCCCGCTCCATTTTCTCAACTGCTGACGATCCAGCCCTCGAGCGGGTCGAACGTGGGCAAGCCCCAGCCCGGGCCATCGCCCGGGCCGGTGCCGCCGGCCTGCTGCAGGGCCGCCCAGCCGGCCTGCACCATGCACAGCACCGCATCCAGCCGGTCGCCGCTGGCATCGTCGGCCAGCGCGTCGCGCTGCGCATGCGACAGCTTCAGGCGCAGCCCCAGCCGGGTCTGGCCGCGTTCCAGCGCGGTGATCAGGTCCTTGCGGGCGATCAGGCGCTCGGCGTTCTGGCGCGCGCGATCGTCAGCCTTGTACGACCGTTTGCCGATCAGTTCGCGCGCCAGCAGGCCGGGATAGGCTTCCAGCGCCACGCGGCCCGGGTTGCCGGCGTGCAGGCCCGGCAGATGGGCATCGGCGGCCAGCAGCAGCGGCAAACCGGCATGCAGCATGAAGGCCACCGGCGGATTCACCCATTTCATGCTCGGGCTGGAGCCGGCCGGGCCGTCGGTGGCGCGGTGCGCAAACTTGCCGCCGACCGGCCGCGCGTGGCAGAACGCCGCAAAGACGGCGCGGATTTCGTCGCGCTGCAAGGCCGTGTAGTGGCGCATGCAGGCCAGCCAGTCCGTCGGCCAGCCCAGCGACCGCACCAGTTCACGGGGCAGGCCGAAAGGCAGGTCAAACCCGCCCACCCAGGGCTCGCGCGGCGTGGACAGCCAGGCACCGAACGAATCCAGCGATGCAAAACACTCCACAAACGAGAGCATCAACCGACCATTTGACGCTGGAAAATGCCAATTTTCATCGGAAAACTTCGATTTTTGCAGGTAGCCCACCGCCACCACCACCGGCTTGCGGTGCGACGGCGCGCTGCTGAAGTCGCAGCCGAGCAGCAGGCGGCTGGCGGGGTCGGTGGCGTCGTCGATGGCGGTCATGGCATCAGCCCAGCGCCAGCGCCATCACGCCGGCAGCAATCAGCGCAGCACCCAGGAAGCGCTGCATCCGGTCGCCCTCACCGAGCAGCTGGCCACCGATCAGCGCGGCAAACAGCATCGACACCTCTCGCGCCGGTGCCACATGCGACAGCGGGGCCACCTGCATGGCATAAAGCACCATCACGTAGGACACCGGGCTCACGATGCCGACGAACAGCGCGTATTTCCATTGCTGGCGCCACAGCCGCGCTGCGGCCGGCCGGTCGCGCAGTACCGAGGGCACGACAAAACCCAGCCGAACGAAATTGCCGAAGTAGTCGATCAGGATGGGTGACATCAGCAGGAACTTGACGGCGTAACCGTCGACCACGGTGTAGCCGGCGATGAAGACACCGGTCAGCACCCCATAGCGCAACCCCGTGTAAACGCGCTGGCGCTGCGCCGGATCATGCGCAACCCGCAGCAGCGCCGGGCCGCCCGCAATCAGGAACACCCCCGCCACGACGCCGGCAATGCCGAACGCGCCAAGCGCCGAAACCGCCTCGCCTAACAACAGGATGGCGAACAGCGATGACAGCAGCGGCCCGGACCCGCGCGCCAGCGGGTACACGACGGTGAGATCGGCCTTGCGGTAGCCGCGCAGCAGCGTCAGGTAGTAGACCAGGTGCAGCACGCCGCTGATGCCGATGAAGGCCCATTCGATGGCGCCCCATTGGGGAATCTGCTGCCAGCCCAGCCACAGACCCAGCGGCGCCCAGAACACCATCAGGATGAAACCGGTGAACGCAGCAAAGCGGGCATCACCCCCGGCCTTCTTGGCGGCGATGTTCCAGCTGGCGTGAATCAGCCCGGCCAGCAGCACCAGGGCAAGCGCGGAGGCAGGCATGGATCAGTGGAAGCGGTCGTGCGGGCAGCCGCCCGCGCGCCCGGCGGGGTTCACATCAGGCGCGGCCGACGATGCAGGCGGTGGCCATCAGCTCTTCCAGCAGCGCCAGCGAGACCTTGCCCGACACGCTGTAGGGGTCGAGTTCGGCACGCTCGCCGTACTTGAGCAGAATGCTGGCGTTGATGCGCTCGACGTTGACCTGCCCCATGGTCCAGCCGCCAAAACGCCGCTCGGAGATTTCTTCGTAGTGCAGCAGCACCACGTCCTGGTGGCGCGGATCCTTCTGGATATGGCCATACAGGTCGTTGATGCTGCTGCGTCCACCTTCCAGCGCCTGCAGGAAGATGCCCCCGCCGTAGCAAAGGATGCCGGTGATGCCGCTGACCGGATTGAACTGGCGCGACTGGCCCAGGATGTCTTCGATGACCGCCGGGCTCGGGTCGACCGCGCGGCTGGCATAGATCAGGCGAACGAGCATGGCGTTCCTTTCAGCGGGGAATGAGGGAGAGGAATTCGCGGCGCAGGTTGGCGTCTTTCAGGAAGGCGCCGCGCATCACGGAGTTGATCATCTTGCTGTCCATGTCCTTCACGCCGCGCCAGGCCATGCAGTAGTGGCTGGCCTCCATCACGATGGCCAGGCCGTCGGGCTGGGTCTTGTTCTGGATCAGGTCGGCCAGTTGCACCACCGCTTCTTCCTGGATCTGCGGGCGGTTCATGATCCATTCGGCAATCCGGGCGTACTTGGACAGGCCGATCACATTGGTACGCTCGTTGGGCAGCACGCCGATCCAGATCTTGCCGATGACCGGACAGAAATGGTGGCTGCAGGCGCTGCGCACGGTGATCGGGCCGACGATCATCAGCTCGTTCAGGTGCTCGGCGTTGGGGAATTCGGTGATGGTCGGCGCAGCAACGTAGCGGCCGCGGAACACTTCGTTGACGTACATCTTGGCCACGCGCCGCGCGGTGTCGGCGGTGTTGTGGTCGCGCGCCGTGTCGATCACCAGGCTGTCGAGCACGCCCTCCATCTTGCCGGCCACCTCGTCGAGCAGCTTCTCCAGCTCGCCAGGCTGGATGAATTCGGCAATGTTGTCGTTCGCGTTGAAGCGTTTGCGGGCCGCCTGGATGCGCTCGCGAATCTTCACGGAGACCGGCGTTCCTTCTTCTGTTTCTGCAGGGCGCATGGCGTCGGGTGGATTCATGGACATCCAACGATGGTACCAGCGATTGATTTTTGAGGTTTTTCGGCTTTTCCCAGCGTCAAGACGTGCTCTGCAGCTATTGAAAACGGAGCTTCAAGGCGTGCCGCTCAGTAGCTGCGGCCGGTGAGGAACAGTGCCAGGCGCATCAGGCCCAGCGCCACACGGTCGAGCAGGCGCTGGCCCAGCGGTCTGCGCGCGAAGGCGCTGACGTCCAGCCGGCGGGCATGCTGCGCCATGGCCTGTTGAAGCCGCTCGCGCAAGGCGGCGGCAAAAGCGCCATCGCGCACCACGACATTGGCCTCGCGCGCCAGCAGCAGGCTCAGCGGGTCCAGGTTGGACGAACCGACCGTCGCCCAGATGCGCCCCCCCTGCGCGTCGATGACCGCCACTTTGGCGTGCAGGAAGCCGGCCGCGTATTCGTGGATCTCGATGCCCGCCGCCAGCAGGCTGCCCAGCACCGGCCGCGCCGCATGAAACTGCATGAAGTACTCGTAGCGCCCCTGCAGCAGCAACTGCACCTTCACGCCGCGCCGGGCCGCAGCCGCCAGCGCGTGCCGCAGCTTGCGGCCCGGCAGGAAATAGGCGTTGGCGATGATGATTTCCTCGCGCGCATTGCCAATTGCGCGCAGGTAAGCGCGCTCGATATCGTGCCGGTGCCGAAGGTTGTCGCGCAACAGCAGGAACGCGCTGTGGCGCACCGGCTCCGGGCGGTGCATCCGGCGTGGAAAGCGCACCCAGCGCAGCCGCCGCAGCCCCGTTGCACGCAGTGACCGCCAGAGCGGCCGACCACCGCTTTCGCGGATCCGGCGCATCGCTTCGGTCCGCCACCACTGTCGCGCCACCGCCTCCTGTGCCTGCAGCACCAGCGCGCCACGGACCTGCACCGCGAAATCCAGCCGCGGGTGGGTTTGCGGGCCGTGGCCGGGGTCATGCAGGTCGTCAAGGATGTTGATGCCGCCGCAAAAGGCTTCACGACCGTCGATCACGCAAAGTTTGCGGTGCAGGCGCCGCCAGCGGCTGGGGAGCAGCAGCCCCAGCGTGCCCAGCGGCGCATAGACACGACACTGCACACCGGCGGCGTGAAAGCGCTGCTGCCAGATGGCGGGCAATGCCCCGGTGCCCACGCCATCGACCAGCACACAGGTGTCGACACCGCGCTGTGCAGCACGCATCAGCGCATGCGCAATCTGCACACTGTCGCCGGTGAAATCGAAAATGTAGGTTTCAAGGCGGATTTCGCTGCGCGCCTGCGCCATCGCCGCCACCAGCGCCGGGAAGAGCTCGCGGCTGCCGGTCAGCAGTTCGATCCGGTGTCCATCGACCAGCGTGAACGCGGCGCGCTGCATCTCACAGGCTGAATTCGGCGATCAACGGCAGGTGGTCGGACATCTGGCCCCAGATCCTGCCGCGCGGCACCTGCAAATTCACCGGTTGCAGACCCCTGGCGTAGACATGGTCGAGCTGGACGATCGGCATGCGCGAGGGGTAGGTGGGGCAGCGCAGCGTGTCGGCCGAACGCAAATCCATGGCATTCAATGCTTTCTGCACCTGGGTGCCCCAGTCGTTGAAGTCGCCCGCCACCACCAGCGCGTCGCCGGCAGGTACTTCACGTACGATGTATTCGCCCAACCGCCGGGCCTGGCGCAGCCGGCTGGCCGGAATCAGGCCGAAATGCACGACGATGACGTGAACCGTGATCGTGTGCACCATCACCTCGACATGCAGAATGCCCCGCTGCTCGAAACGATGGTCGGAGATGTCTTCATGGCGGTGGGCCACCACCGGCCAGCGCGACAACAAGGCGTTGCCATGCTCGCCGTGGCGGGTGATCGCGTTGGTGCGGTACACCGCTTCATAGCCCTCCGGCGCCAGAAAATCGGCCTGGGGCAGATCGGGCCAATGCGTGAAGTGCAGCGCCTGGCGGCGGTGCACCTTGCGCACTTCCTGCAGGCAGATGATGTCGGCGTCCAACTGCTCGACCGCATGGCCGAGATTGTGGATTTCCAGCCGGCGACCCGGGCCGATGCCCTGCACCCCCTTGTGGATGTTGTAAGTCGCGATGCGCAGGGTTTCGGGTGGAGAGGTCACGGCGCGAACCTTACCGCAAAAACCGCGGCAGCATCAGCACGGCTTCGGCGTTCGACGGTGAAAAGCAGGTGTCAGCCGCCTCGCGCCAGGGCAGCCACTGAAAGGCCGTGTGCTCGCGCGGGTTCAGCGTCACCGGCGTGCCGTCGGGTACGCACAGGCTGAACAGGTGTTCCGTGTTGTGCGTCACACCGGGCGCGTAGCGATGGCGCCACTGCGGGTAGATCTCGTAGATGTTTTCCAGCCCCCAATCCAGCAAACCACCGGCCAGCGCCGGATCCGGTCCGCAGAGAATGCCGGTTTCTTCATGCACTTCGCGCATTGCTGTCTCGACAAACAACTCGGATTCGCTGTCCTTGCTGCCAGTCACCGATTGCCAGAAATTGCTGGCGTCAGCACGCCGGATCAGCAACACCTCCAGCGCCGGCGTATGGATCACCACGAGCACCGATTGCGGGAGTTTGCAGGGACGGGACAAGGGACTGTAGCCTTGCAGGCACCGCCCGGCGATGGAAGGCCCGCAGGCCTTCCCCGCCCGGGCAATCACTCGCCGAGGTAGGCGGCGCGAACCTTGGGGTCGCTGAGCATTTCCTTGGCTGGACCGGTCATCGTGATGAGTCCGGACTCCATCACGTAGCCGCGGTCGGCAATGGACAGCGCCCGGCTGGCGTTCTGCTCGACCAGCAGGATGGTCACGCCCTGCGCATACACATCGCGCACCACCTCGAAGATTTTGTCCACCATCAGCGGGCTCAGGCCCATCGACGGTTCGTCCAGCAGCAGCACCTTGGGGCGGCTCATCAGCGCGCGGCCCATGGCCAGCATCTGCTGCTCACCGCCGGACATGGTGCCGGCCAGCTGGTCCTTGCGCTCGCGCAGCCGCGGGAAGATGGTGAACACCTTCTCCATGTCGCTGGCGATGCCGGCCTTGTCGGTGCGGATGAAGGCGCCCATCTGCAGGTTTTCGGTGATGGTCATGCGCATGAACACGCCACGACCTTCCGGCACCATGGCCAGGCCCTGCTTGACCAGATCCCACGGGCCCTGTCCGCGCACGCTGCGCCCCAGAAACTCGATGTCGCCGTCGTTGATGCCCAGCAGCCCGGTGATGGCCTTCATCGTGGTGGTCTTGCCGGCGCCGTTGGAGCCGATCAGCGACACCAGTTCACCCTCGTGCACCTCGAAATCCACACCTTTCACGGCCTGGATGCCGCCGTAGGCGACTTTCAGGTTCTTGACCTTCAGAAGCGTCGCTGTCATCTCAGTGTCCTCCGGTGCCGAGGTAAGCCTCGATCACGCTTTCGTTCTTCTGCACATCGGCGGGCGTGCCCTCGGCGATCTGCTTGCCATAGTCCAGCACGGTGACGCGGTCGCACAGGCCCATCACCAGTTTCACGTCGTGTTCAATCAGCAGGATGGTGCGGTTGTCCTTGCGGATGCGGTCGATCAGCTCGCGCAGCATGACCTTTTCGGTCGCGTTCATGCCGGCAGCCGGTTCGTCCAGCGCAATCAGCTGCGGGTCGGTGGCCAGGGCGCGGGCGATCTCGAGCCGGCGCTGGTCACCGTAACTGAGCGTGCGCGCCTTGTAGTCGGCATAGGCGCCGATACCGACGTAGTCAAGCAGTTCCTGGGCCCGCTTGGCAATCGCCGCTTCTTCGGCGCGAAAGCCCGGCGTGCGGAAAATGGCGCCCAGCAGGCCCGAGTGGGTGCGGATGTGGCGCCCGACCATGACGTTCTCCAGCGCCGTCATCTCGGAAAACAGCCGGATGTTCTGGAAGGTGCGCGCGATGCCGGCCTTGGCGACCTCGTGCACGGCCGTCGGCTTGTACGGCTTGCCGGCCAGCTCGAAGGTGCCGCTGTCGGGTGTGTACAGACCGGTGATGACGTTGAAGAACGTCGTCTTGCCGGCACCGTTGGGGCCGATCAGTCCGTAGACCTGGCCGCGATTGATGGTGATGCCCACGTCGGACAGGGCCTGCAGGCCACCGAACCGCTTGGAGATGCCAGCCACTTTCAATACGATGTCGTTCATGTGGCCTCCTTATTTCGCCTGCAGGGACTTGCCATGCTCAGGCGCAGGCCACAGGCCTCGCGGCCGCACCAGCATCACGATGATCATGGCCAGCGCAATCAGCAACTGGCGCAGGATGGCCGAATCCAGCCGGCCACCGGTCATCGCTTGCAGCGGCCCGGCCACGTAACGCAGCACTTCGGGCAGTGCCGACAGCAGCACCGCCCCCAGGATCACGCCCGGCAGGTGGCCGATGCCGCCGAGCACGACCATCGCAACGATCATGACGGACTCCATCAGGCTGAACGATTCGGGTGACACGAAGCCCTGGAACGAACTGAACATCACGCCCGACACGCCGCCAAAGGTGGCGCCCATACCGAAAGCCAGCAGCTTCAGGTTGCGGGTGTTGATGCCCATGGCCTTGGCGGCGATCTCGTCCTCGCGAATGGCCATCCAGGCGCGGCCGATCCGCGAAAGCTCCAACCGGTGCGACAGCAGCACGCTGAAAAGTACCAGCGCCAGGAAGAGGTAGTAGTAAAGCGAGACGGAGAACAGTTCGAACCCGAAGATGCGCAGCGAATCGCCCAGGTCGATGCCGAAGAACTTGATCGATTCGATCTGGTTCAGGCCTTTCGGGCCGTTGGTGATGTTCACCGGATGGTCCAGGTTGTTCAGGAATACCCGGATGATTTCGCCGAAGCCCAGGGTCACGATGGCCAGGTAGTCGCCCCGCAACTTGAGCGTGGGCGCGCCCAGCAGCACGCCGAACAGGCCGGCAAGCCCTGCCCCGAGCGGGATGATCACCCACAGCGGTGTGTGCAAACCCTCCGGAAACATCGCGGCGAAAGCCGCAAATGTAGTGGTCAGGTGCGGCGACGCCATCAGCGCATACATGTACGCGCCGACGGCAAAAAACGCCACATAGCCCAGATCGAGCAGGCCGGCATAACCGACCACGATGTTCAGGCCCAGCGCCAGCAGCACGTACAGCAGCGCCATGTCGGCGATGCGCACCCAGGCGTTGCCGAAGCTTTGTAGCACGAACGGCAGCAACAGCAGCACAAGACCGCCCGCCAGAATCGAAAATTTCTTGTTGGTTGACATCTGGTTGTCCTCCGATCAGGCCCGGTCGGCCACGCGTTCACCCAGCAGGCCCGAAGGACGCAGCGTGAGCACGAAGATCAGCACGATGAAGGCAAAGATGTCGGAGTAGTGACTGCCCAGCACCCCGCCAGTGAGCGTGCCGATGTAGCCCGCCCCGATCGACTCGATCAGCCCCAGCAGAATGCCCCCCACCACCGCGCCGGCCAGATTGCCGATGCCACCGAACACCGCCGCCGTGAAGGCCTTGAGCCCGGGCAGAAAGCCCATGGTGTGCTGCACAGTGCCATAGTTGGATGCATACATCATGCCGGCGATGGTTGCCAGAATCGCGCCAATGATGAAGGTTGCCGAAATGACCATGTCCGGTTTCACGCCCATCAACCCGGCCACGCGCGGGTTCTCGGCCGTGGCGCGCATCGCGCGGCCCAGCCGGGTGTAGTTCACCACGTACATCAGGATCGCCAGCGAAACGGCGGTCAGGCTCAGAATCATGATCTGCGTGGGCGTGATCACTGCGCCGCCGATGGCGAACGGTTCGCGAGGCAGCAGTGTCGGGTAGGGCTTGTAGTTGGGCTTCCAGATGATCATCGCCAGCGTCTGCAGCAGGATCGACATGCCGATGGCGG
>JACSRS010000179.1 GCA_014879655.1 Burkholderiaceae bacterium | reverse complement strand
GGGCTTCCAGATGATCATCGCCAGCGTCTGCAGCAGGATCGACATGCCGATGGCGGTGATCAGCGGCGCAAGCTTGGGACTGTTGCGAAGCGGCCGGTAGGCGACCTTCTCGATCACGAAGTTCAGCGTTGCGGCCACGGTGCAGGAGATGATCATGGCGATGATCAGGATGATCCAGCCGGGTGCCCCGGGCATGGCCTCCTGCATCAGTCCGATGATGGTCCAGCTGGTCAGCGCGCCGACCATCAGCACTTCACCGTGTGCAAAATTGATGAGGTTGATGATGCCGTACACCATGGTGTAGCCAAGAGCTACCAGCGCGTACATGCTGCCAAGAACCAGGCCGTTGATGACCTGTTGCAGAAAGATATCCATTGGTTGTGGTACTCCGTTTTTGTATCCGGCTCAAAGCCTGGAAGGCGCCACTGGTCGACGCCTGGCAGCTGCGACCTTGTGGGCCCAACCCGCTGGCTAGCAAAAAACCCGCCAGCTTGCAGACATGGGCGGGTTGGTGCAACCGATTGTAGCCAAGCCCCTCCGGGCTATCGTCGCCGGCATGACGGGGGTTTACCCTCAAGAAAAGCGCCCATCAGCGGCTATGCCCTTTCATTAGTCATCCTGATAGTCTTGAAAACTATTCCGACTCACTAATATTTCACCAGCCTTGCGGGCGCCGTTGACGGACCATCTGTGCCGTCAGTCCCGCACCGGGCCGCCGGCGTTCGCCTCGCGCAGTTGCCGCAACTTTTCGGCGATGCGGATTTCCAGACCCCGCTCGACCGGCTGGTAGAACCCGGGCGGCGCCATGCCCGTCGGAAGGTAGGTCTCTCCGGCCGCAAAGCCCCCCTCTTCATCGTGCGCGTAGCGGTAGCCCTTGCCGTAGTCCAGTTCCTTCATCAACCGGGTCGGCGCGTTGCGCAGGTGCATCGGAACCGGGCGGGTGCCGTCGCCCTTCACCCAGGCCCGCGCCGCGTTGTAGGCCTTGTAGACCGCGTTCGACTTGGGCGCAACGGCCAGGTAGACCACGCATTCGGCCAGCGCGAGTTCACCTTCGGGGCTGCCCAGCCGCTCGTACACCTCGGCGGCGTCCAGCGCCAGCCGCAGCGCTCGTGGATCGGCCAGGCCAATGTCTTCGCTGGCCATGCGAACCAGGCGGCGCGCCAGATAGCGCGGATCAGCGCCTCCATCGAGCATGCGCACCAGCCAGTACAGGGCAGCATCCGGGTCGGAACCCCGCACAGACTTGTGCAGCGCGCTGATGGTGTCGTAGAACTGCTCGCCACCCTTGTCATAGCGGCGCATGCGTTCGCCCATTACATGCACCACCCAAGCATCGGTGATGGTCGCGCGGCCTTCACGCGCGGCGGCGACGACCAGGGTTTCCAGCGTATTGAGCAGGCGCCGGGCATCGCCGTCGGCATGCGCAACAAGTCGCTCGATCGCGTCGGCTTCAATGGCGAACTCCGGGGATTGCTCGCAGGCTTTGGCAACGATCTGCTTCAGATCTTCGTCGGAAAGCGGCTGCAGCACATAGACCGCTGCGCGCGACAGCAGTGCGGCATTCACTTCGAAGGAAGGGTTTTCGGTGGTCGCGCCGATAAAGGTGAAAAGCCCGCTTTCGACGTGCGGCAGGAAGGCGTCCTGCTGGCTCTTGTTGAAACGGTGCACTTCATCGGCAAAGACGATGGTGGCGCGCTGCTCCAGTCCGTCGCGGGCCTGCTGTGCGCGCTCGACCGCATCGCGAATGTCTTTCACCCCGCCCAGCACCGCGCTGATCGTGATGAACTGCGCATCGAAGGCGTCGGCCATCAGGCGTGCGATGGTGGTCTTGCCCGTGCCGGGAGGGCCCCAAAGAATGCAGCTGTGGGGCCGGCCCGATTCAAATGCCAGTCGCAGCGCCATGCCCGGGCCCAGCAGGTGCTGCTGCCCGATGACATCAGCCAGGCGGCGCGGACGCAGGCGTTCGGCCAGGGGTTGGGACGGGGCGGCAGACTTCATGATGAGGGGCGAAGGGTTCAGCCGAGCATGGTAGCGGGCAAACGACGGCGGGATCCCGCCGGCCACGGGTGCCGCTGCCGCTGCGCTTGTGGCGCTCCGGGTTTACTGGCTGAGCACGTCGACGCCCGCCGGCGGCTTGAACTGAAAGGCAGACGGCGGCAGTTGCAGGTTCGCCTGCAGACCGGAGAACCGGATGACAGAGCGCTGCCCGAATCCGTCAAGAATCTCCAGCACCGCCAGTTGTGCATCGCGCAGGCCCACGCGCACGCTTTGCAACTGACCGTCTTTCGCTTTCGGCACCGCGAGCACCCACTGCAAACCGTCCTGATCGGGCGCTGACGACAGCGTGAAGTCCGCGCGCAGCGCCTGCAGGTCGGGCGCCGAGGCCAGCAAGGCGGCGGGCGTCGAACCCAGTGCACGTGCCTGCGAGCGGCGCGTGACCTGGTTCAGGTCGACGTCGTGAAACCACAGCGTCTGGCCATCGGCCACGATGACCTGCTCGAAAGGCTTCTTGTAGACAAAGCGGAACCGCCCCGGTCGCTGAAACTCGAAACTGCCGCTGGACGTCTTCTGGCGCGCCGCCTGCCCGTCCCTGGTCGGCGATGTCACCACCTGCGTGAAGTCCGCACGGGCAGACTGCGTGGTCCGCATGAACGTTTCCAGGCTCTCCAGGCCGTCAGCCAGCGCCAGAGGGCCGGCCACAAGAAGGACGAAAGTTGCAAGAAGTCGTTTCATTGAAATTCCGGAGAAGGCGGTCCGAGCCATTGACGGACCGACGGTTTGGTGCGGCGTCAGTCGCCTCGAGCCGGCACCAGCACCTCGCGCTGGCCACTGGTGGACAAGGCGCTGATCAGACCCGCTTTTTCCATATCTTCCAGCAGCCGCGCTGAACGGTTGTAACCGATGCGCAATTTGCGTTGCACGTAGGAAATACTGGCCTTGCGGTCTTTCAGCACCACTTCGACCGCCTGGTCGTACATCGGGTCTTTTTCGCCGACTGCGTCGCCGCCCTCACCCGCCGGGCCGTCTTCGCCATCGACCAGACCGCCTTCGAGCAAACCTTCGATGTAATTGGGTGCTCCCTGGCTTTTGAGGTAACTGACCACCCGGTGCACCTCTTCGTCACTGACGAAAGCGCCATGCACCCGGATCGGGAAACCGGTGCCCGATGGCATGTAGAGCATGTCGCCCATGCCCAGCAGCGCTTCGGCGCCCATCTGGTCCAGAATGGTGCGGCTGTCGATCTTGCTGCTGACCTGAAAGGCAATGCGCGTCGGGATGTTGGCCTTGATCAGACCGGTGATCACATCCACGCTGGGCCGCTGCGTCGCCAGAATCAGGTGAATGCCGGCAGCACGCGCCTTCTGCGCCAGTCGGGCGATCAGTTCCTCGATTTTCTTGCCCACCACCATCATCAGGTCGGCCAGTTCGTCGATGACGACGACGATGTGGGGCAATCGCTCCAGCGGTTCGGGTGAATCAGGCGTCAGGCTGAACGGATTCGGGATCAGTTCCTCACGCGCGGTGGCCTCGTCGATGCGCGCATTGAAGCCGGCCAGGTTGCGCACACCCATCTTGCTGAGCAGCTTGTAGCGCCGCTCCATCTCCATCACGCACCAGTTCAGCCCGTTTGCGGCCTGCTTCATGTCGGTCACCACCGGCGCCAGCAGGTGCGGAATGCCTTCATAGACGGACATTTCCAGCATCTTCGGATCGATCATCAGCAGCCGCACGTCGCGCGCCTCTGCCTTGTACAGCAGCGACAGGATCATGGCATTGATACCCACCGACTTGCCCGATCCCGTGGTACCGGCCACCAGCACGTGCGGCATTTTGGCCAGATCGGCCACCACCGGATTGCCGACGATGTCCTTGCCCAAGCCCATGGTCAGCAACGACTTGGCCTCGTGATAGACCTGCGAGCCAAGAATCTCGCTGAGTTTGATGGTCTGGCGCTTGGCATTGGGCAATTCAAGCGCCATGTAGTTCTTGCCCGGAATGGTTTCGATCACCCGGATCGAAACCAGACTGAGCGAGCGCGCCAGATCGCGCGCCAGATTCACCACCTGGGATCCCTTGACGCCGGTGGCCGGTTCGATTTCGTAGCGGGTGATCACCGGGCCGGGCGAGGCCTGCACCACGCGGACCTCGACACCGAAGTCCTTGAGCTTTTTCTCGATCAGCCGGCTGGTCATCTCCAGCGTGTCGGCGGCCACGGTTTCCTGGCGCGTCTGCACGCTGTCGAGCAGGTCAACCTGCGGCAGGCGGCTGTCGGGCAATTCCCGGAACAGCGGTTTCTGCCTCTCGCGTGCAACCCGCTCGCTCTTGGGCGGCTCGGCTGCCACCGGTTCGATGAAAACCGGCTCGGGATGATGCGCCTCGATCTCGTGGCGCTCGACCGAGACCACTTCTTCCCGTTCGCGCGCCGCCTGCTTGCCCAGTTCCAGATCCTCGGCCCGCTCGCGCCGCTCGCGTTGCGTGGTGACCAGCGAATCGAGTGCGGCGCCGATGCGCTCGGCAAACTGCCCCCATGAAAACCGGAACACCAGTGCAAAACCGACGACCATCGCCGCAATGAACAGCAGGCCGGAGCCGGTGAAGCCCAGCCATTTCATGCCGGCCGCACCAACCACCTGCCCCACCGCGCCGCCGGCATGCCCCGGCAGCAGCGCATCCAGCCGGTACAGGCGGGTCCATTCCAGTGCCGAACTGGCCAGCAGCAGCAGCGCCAGCCCAAACCAGAAGGCCACCCGGCTCCTGGCCAACCGCCCGGCCTGACGCCGGGCCTGCAGCGCTTGCGGACCGCTGCGCATCCAGTCCGCCAGGCCTGCGAGCCAGGTCCGCAGCGCCGCAGCCAGACACCACCAGACCGAAAACCCGAACGCAAAATACCCCAGGTCGGACAACCAGGCGCCCAAGCGCCCACCCCAGTTGCGCACGCTGCCGTCGACACCCGAAGTGGACCAGGCAGGGTCACTGCCGGCGTGGCTTACCAGCGCCATCACCGTGAAAATCAGCGCAACAAGGCCGAGCAACAGACCCATTTCCTGACCGAAACGGCCAGCGCCGCCGGTCTGTGGCGAGGGTTCAGGGGTGCCGGATTCGTTCAGGGTGCGCAGGGTGTAAGTCATGTCAGGGCCAAAGAGCACCCGAGCTTACTGCAGGTGCGGGACCAATCAGCCCAGCTTTGACAGCCGCTCCTTGATCACGATCGAGCCGTTGTCCAGTACCTCGACAAATCCGCGCTCTTTCAGGTCCTTCATGACCCGGCTCACCATCTCGCGCGACGCACCCACCATCTTGGCAATGTCCGAGCGCGAGATCTTGTCGCGAATGATCAGTTGCCCGTCCACGCCGGGCAGGGCGAACTCCAGCAGCGCGCGCGCCACACGACCGTAAACGTCCATCAGCGCCAGCGACTCGATCTTGCGGTCGGCGTGGCGCAGGCGCTGAACCAGGCCCTTCATCACCGCGTAGGCCATCGATGTGTTTTCCGGCAGGCAACGGGCGAAATCGGTCCGGGCAAGCTCCAGCACATCGGTCTGGATCTCGGCCTGCACGGTGGCGGAGTGGGGCTCGTTGTCAATCAGACTCATCTCGCCGATGTAGTCCCCCGGTTTGAGGGTCGCCAGGATGACCTCCCGGCCCCGGTTGTCGGTGCTGACCACGCGGGCACGACCGGTCAGCATGATGAACAAGGCGTTGCTCTTCTTACCCTGTTCGACAATATTCTCGCCACGCCGGTAGCGCCGCTTGACGACAGCGTCACCAACCAGCCCCGCCTGTACGTCGGTGAGCATGGAAAAAAGCGGAACCCGCTTGATCAGGTCCAGATTGGACAACATGGCCATTTCAGTCCTCGTAGGTGGGGTCTCTGTAGCGGAGTTCTTACAATCACTGCCGGTTCTTGTTATGTTCACTCCCTGACGCTCGCTGAATCCAGCCCGTACCCGGCACAGTTTAGCGCCTGTAACAATCCCCCTCCTATGTCCACCAACCTGCACGCTCAAGTCCTCATTCTTGGCTCCGGCCCCGCCGGTTACACCGCTGCGGTGTACGCCGCTCGCGCCAACCTCAACCCCGTGTTGATCACCGGCATTGCGCAGGGCGGCCAGTTGATGACCACCACCGAAGTGGACAACTGGCCTGCCGATGTCAACGGCGTTCAGGGCCCCGAGCTGATGCAACGCTTTCTTGAACACGCCGAGCGTTTCAAGACGCAGATCATCTTTGACCACATCAACGCCGTCGACTTCAGCCAGCGCCCGTTCACGCTCAAGGGCGACAGCGGCACCTACACCTGCGATGCGCTGATCATCGCCACCGGTGCGTCGGCCAAATACCTGGGGCTCCCGTCGGAAACCGCCTTCATGGGCAAAGGCGTTTCCGGCTGCGCCACCTGTGACGGCTTTTTCTACCGCGACCAGGTCTGCTGTGTCGTCGGTGGCGGCAACACCGCCGTGGAAGAAGCGCTGTACCTGTCCAACATCGCCAGCAAGGTCTACCTGGTGCACCGGCGCGACAAGTTCAAGGCCGAACCCATTCTGGTGGACAAGCTGATGGAGAAAGTCGCCGCCGGCAAGATCGAGCTCAGGACTTTCCGCACGCTGGACGAGGTGCTGGGCGATGCCAGCGGGGTGACCGGCGTGCGCCTGAAGAGCACCAGCGACGGCAGCACCGAAGACATCGCGTTGCAGGGCTGCTTCATTGCCATCGGCCATGCGCCCAACACCGACATCTTCCAGGGCCAGCTCGCGATGGAAGGCGGCTACATCGTCACGCAAAGCGGGTTGAAGGGTTTTGCAACCATGACCACTGTGCCCGGTGTGTTTGCCGCCGGCGATGTGCAAGACCACGTCTACCGCCAGGCAATCACCAGCGCCGGCACCGGCTGCATGGCAGCACTGGATGCCCAGCGATTCCTGGAGCAGGAAGGCTCGCATTGAGGGCATCACCGGAATCCGGCAACCGGGCCCGTAGCCGGGCGATCAGAAAAAATCCGATATAATTCAAGGCTTTGCCAAATTCGACAGGCCCCATTGACGGGGCAGCGGTCAGCGGCAAGCAGGGTTACCGCCACCCTTTATCTGGCGAGGTGAGGCCGCAGTTGCGCAGCCCCGAAACATCGGGACTCTCGCGCGACCGGCTGTTTGATCGGAGTGTCCACATGGCACGCGTCTGCGACGTAACGGGCAAGAAGCCCATGGTCGGGAACAATGTTTCCCACGCCAACAA
>JACSRS010000115.1 GCA_014879655.1 Burkholderiaceae bacterium | reverse complement strand
CCTGCTGCCCTGGCTGACCTGTTTTGAAAACGTCTACCTCGCGGTGGAGCGGGTTTTCGGCAGCAGCGGCCGCCTTCCTGGCGCGCCGGCCGAAAGCAAGGCGAAGCTGACCGAACGCACCCATGCGGCGCTGGCCCTGGTGGGGTTGACGGCTGCAGCGCAAAAGCGCCCCGGAGAAATCTCCGGCGGCATGAAGCAACGCGTTGGCATCGCCCGCGCTCTGTCGATGGAACCCAAGGTGCTGCTGATGGACGAACCCTTCGGGGCGCTCGACGCGCTGACCCGCGCCAAGCTGCAGGACGAGCTGCTGGAGATCGTTGCCCGCACCCAGAGCACCGTCGTGATGGTGACGCATGACGTCGACGAGGCCGTGCTGCTGTCGGACCGCATCGTGATGCTGACCAACGGCCCGGCTGCCACCATTGGCGACATCCTCGGCGTGGACCTGCCGCGCCCGCGAAACCGCGTCGCGCTGGCTGATGACCCGCACTACCAGCATTGCCGCAAGGCCGTGATCGATTTCCTCTACACGCGCCAGGCACACGTCGAAAAAGCGGCCTGACCCCCCCGAGCCAAGGAGAGCCTCATGGACATGCGAACCGAACCCAAGCGGAAGATGAAATTGGTGATGATCGGCAACGGCATGGCGGGCGTGCGCACGCTGGAAGAACTGCTGAAAATCGCCCCCGACCTTTACGACATCACGATCTTCGGCGCCGAGCCGCATCCCAACTACAACCGCATCCTTCTGTCGCCGGTGCTGGCTGGCGAGCAGACGCTCGACGAGATCGTTCTGAACTCGTGGGACTGGTACCGCGAGAACAACATCACGCTGCATGCCGGCAAAAAGGTGGTGCAGGTTGACCGGGTGCGCCGCATCGTGCGCGCCGCAGACGGCACCGAAGCCGAATACGACCGCCTGCTGCTGTGCACCGGCTCCAACCCCTTCATCCTGCCGATACCGGGCAAGGACCTCGAAGGCGTGATCGCCTACCGCGACATTGCCGACACCAATGCGATGATCGAGGCCAGCCAGAAGTACCAGCGCGCGGTCGTCATCGGCGGCGGCCTGCTCGGGCTGGAAGCCGCGAACGGTCTGATGCGCCGCGGCATGAGCGTCACCGTGATTCATGTGATGCCCTGGCTGATGGAGCGCCAGCTCGATGATGTGGCCGGCAAGCTGCTGCAGAAGTCGCTGGAAGACCGCGGCCTGAAGTTCATGCTGGGCGCGCAGACGCAGGAGCTGATCGGGAACAAGGATGGCCGCGTGACGGCCATCCGCTTCAAGGACGGCACCACGACACCGACCGATCTGGTCGTGATGGCGGTGGGCATCCGCCCCAACACCGAACTGGCCGAATCGATGCGCCTGCACGTGAATCGCGGCATTGTCGTGAGCGACACCATGCAGACCGTAACCGACGCGCGCATCTACAGCGTGGGCGAATGCGCCGCGCACCGGGGCATCGCCTACGGCCTGGTGGCACCGCTGTTCGAGCAAGCCAAGGTGGCTGCCAACCACCTGGCGCAATTCGGCATCGGCCGCTACGTCGGATCGCTGACCTCGACCAAGCTCAAGGTGACCGGTATCGACCTGTTCTCGGCAGGCGAGTTCCAGGGGGGCGAGGGCACGGAAGAGATCGTGATGAGCGACCCCTTCGCCGGCGTCTACAAGAAACTGGTGATCAAGGACGACAAGCTGATCGGCGCCTGCCTGTATGGCGACACGGTGGACGGCAGCTGGTACTTCAAGCTGCTGCGCGACGGGCGCAGCATCAGCGACATCCGCGACAAGCTGATGTTCGGTGAATCGAACATCGGCGATGCCGGCCACGAAGGCCACAGCAAGGCTGCCGCGATGCTTGAGACCGACGAAGTCTGCGGTTGCAATGGCGTGACCAAGGGCACGATCTGCAAGGCGATCAAGGAAAAAGGCCTGTTCACGCTGGACGAGGTGCGCAAGCACACCAAGGCCAGCGCGTCCTGCGGCTCCTGCACCGGTCTGGTCGAACAGCTCCTGATGTTCACCGCTGGCGGCGACTATTCGGCCACGCCGAAGATGAAGCCCATGTGCGCCTGCACCGAGCACGGTCACCAGGCGGTGCGCGACGCCATCCGCTCATCGAAGCTGCTGACCATCAGCGAAGTGTTCAATTTCCTGGAATGGAAGACACCCAACGGCTGCGCCAGTTGCCGCCCGGCGGTCAACTACTACCTCATCAGCACTTGGCCCAAAGAGGCCAAGGACGACCCGCAAAGCCGGTACATCAACGAACGCAGCCACGCCAACATCCAGAAAGACGGCACCTATTCGGTCATACCGCGCATGTGGGGTGGCGAGACCACGGCCGACGAGTTGCGCCGCATCGCGGACGCGGTGGACAAATACAAGATTCCGACGGTGAAGGTCACCGGCGGCCAGCGCATCGACCTGCTGGGCGTGAAGAAGGAAGACCTCGTCAACGTCTGGAAGGACATCGGCATGCCCAGCGGCCACGCCTACGCCAAGGCGCTGCGCACAGTGAAGACTTGCGTGGGCAGCGAGTGGTGCCGCATGGGCACACAGGACAGCACGCAGATGGGCAAAGACCTGGAAAAGGCCATGTGGCGCATGTACGCCCCGCACAAGGTCAAGTTCGCGGTCAGCGGCTGCCCGCGCAACTGCGCCGAGGCGGGCATCAAGGACGTGGGCATCATCGGCGTCGATTCAGGCTGGGAAATGCACATCGGCGGCAACGGCGGCATCAAGACCGAAGTGGCCCACTTCTTCACCAAGCTCAAGACCGCCGAAGAAGTGCTGGAGTACACCGGCGCCTTCATGCAGTTGTACCGCGAGGAAGGCTGGTATCTGGAGCGCACGGTGCACTACCTCAATCGCGTCGGCATGGACTACGTGAAGAAGAAGATTCTGGAAGATACGGCCGGTCGCCAGGCACTGTGGGCGCGCCTGCAAGACGCGCTGGATGGCGAGCCCGACCCCTGGTTCGAGTTTGACAAGGCGGCCGTTGACACGCGGCAATTCACTGCGGTACCAGCCTGACCCCCTGACCGCCTTTTCTGCAATTTTTCAGTTAAAACAGGCTTCATCCAGCGCCATTTGGTGCTTTATAGCTATAAAACAAAGAGTGCATCATGAGTGAATGGAAAGTCATCTGCCGCGTTGAAGACATTCCGGTGCTGGGCTCGCGCCGTGTGGCGCGCCCGGCCGGCCTGGACGTGGCGGTGTTTCGAAATGACCAGGATGAAGTGTTCGCGCTGTTGGACCGCTGTCCTCACAAAGGCGGGCCGCTCAGCCAGGGCATCGTCTTCGGCACCAGCGTGGCATGCCCGCTGCACAACTGGACCATCGGCCTGGACAGCGGATGCGCCAAGGCGCCCGACGAAGGCTGCACCCCGCGCTTTGCGGTAAGGGTGGAAGGTGGCGAAGTGGCGTTGAAGAAGCACGAAATCGCGTCCCTCGCCACCGACCTGACGCGACCGATTGCCGGCCCCGCAAGGCGCACGGCTGCCTGTGAGTGACGGAAGCTGAAGCCCCATCTACCTTTCTGAACACCGCAGCCGCCGCTGCCATCGCCATGACTGAAACGCGCTCCACCTGCCCCTATTGCGGTATCGGCTGCGGTGTGGTCATCTCTTCGGATGGGGGGCAGATCAGCGGTGTGCGTGGAGACCCGGATCACCCGGCCAATTTCGGGCGGCTCTGCAGCAAGGGTTCGACCCTGCACCTGACGGCCACGCAGGCGGTGACGCGGCAGACGCGGCTGTTGCAGCCGATGCAGCGGCTGCAGCGCGGACAGGCAGCCGAGGCGATTTCGTGGGATGGCGCGCTGGGACAAGCAGCCAAAAAGTTTGCGGACACCATCCACGAGCACGGGCCGGACGCCGTGGGTTTCTACATCAGCGGTCAGTTGCTCACCGAAGACTATTACGTCTTCAACAAGCTGGCCAAGGGCCTGATCGGCACCAACAACATCGACAGCAATTCGCGCCTGTGCATGAGCAGCGCGGTCGCCGGCTACAAGCAGACGCTCGGCGCCGACGCTCCTCCCGCATGCTACGACGATGTGAACCACGCCGCCTGCCTGTTCATCGCCGGCAGCAACACGGCCTACGCCCACCCCATCCTGTTCCGGCGCATCGAAGACGCCCGCCGGGCGAATCCGGCGTCGAAGGTCGTCGTCGTGGATCCGCGCCGCACCGAGACGGCCGCCATGGCCGACCTGCACCTGCAGTTATTGCCCGGCACGGACGTGATGCTGTTCAATGGCCTGCTGAACGTGATCTTCTCCCAGGGCTGGGCCGATGAGGCCTACATCGCGGGCCATACGAACGGCATCGATGCGCTGCGCGCGGCCGTGCGGTCGTGCACACCCGAACGCGTGGCCCAGGTCTGCGGCCTGCAGGTGGCGGACATCGTCACCGCTGCGCGCTGGTTTGCCGGCATGGACGGCAAGCTGGTGCGCAACACCACACTCAGCCTGTATTGCCAGGGACTGAACCAGTCGGCCAGCGGCACGGCCAAGAACGCCGCGCTGATCAACCTGCATCTGGCCACCGGCCAGATCGGCAGAGTCGGCGCAGGACCGTTTTCACTGACCGGCCAACCCAATGCGATGGGCGGGCGCGAAGTGGGCGGCATGGCCAACCTGCTGAGCGGCCACCGGGATCTGAACAATGCCGCGGACCGCAACGAGGTGGCGGCCCTGTGGGGCGTACCGGATGTGCCTTTCAAGCCCGGCAAGACCGCGGTTGAGATGTTCCAGGCCGCTGCGGATGGCGAGATCAAAGCGCTGTGGATCGCCTGTACCAACCCCGCGCAATCGATGCCCGACCAGGCGACCGTGCGCCGCGCCTTGCAGCGCGCCGAGTTTGTCGTCGTGCAGGAGGCCTTTGCCACCGCCGCGACCTGCGCGTTTGCCGACCTGCTGCTGCCCGCCACGACCTGGGGCGAAAAGGACGGCACCGTGACCAACAGCGAACGGTGCATCACGCGGGTACACCCGGCCGTGCCGCCACCCGGCAAGCTGCCCGACGGTCCGCGCCATGACTGGACCATTGCGGCGGACTTTGCCCGCCACCTGGCGCCGCTGTTGCCGCCGGGCCGGCCGGCGCGGTTTGCCTGGCCGAATGCCGAGGCCATCTGGAACGAACACCGTGAATCCACCCGCGGCCGCGATCTGGATATCACCGGTCTGAGCTATGCCCTGCTGGACGCTGCGCCCGCGCAGTGGCCGTTTCCCGCGGGTCAGACCGCTGGCAAGGCGCGCCTGTACGAAGACGGCATCTTCCCCACCCCCGACGGCCGCGCTCGTTTCGCCGCCGTGAGCTGGGCACCGGTGGCAGAGCCGGTCGACCTGCGGCATCCATTCGCACTCACCACCGGCCGCCTGCGAGACCACTGGCATGGCATGACCCGCACCGGCACGCTCGGCCGCCTGTTCGGCCAGGTGGCCGAACCCGCTGTGCAGATGCATGGCGCCGACATGGCCAGGCGCAGCCTGAGCGATGGTGATCTGGTCCACGTCACCAGCCGGCGCGGGTCCATCCTGCTGCCGGTGCAGGCATCGGACGAAGTCGCAGCCAGCCAGGCTTTCATACCGATGCACTGGGGCGGCGAATACCTGGGCGGCCGCGCCTGTGGCGGCCACGCGCTGGGCGGCGTGAATGCATTGACCTCGCCCGCGTTCTGCCCGGACTCCAAACAGCCTGAACTCAAACACGCCGCTGTGCGCATCCTGAAGGCTGACTTGCCCTGGTCGCTGCTGGGCATGGCCTGGCTGCCCGAGGCCAAAGCGCTGGCTGTGCGAGAGGCCCTGAAGCCCTTGATGGCAAAGTTCAGCTTTGCCGCCTGTGTGCCTTTCGGGCGCGAGCGCACCGGCGTGCTGTTTCGTGCCGCTTCCGACTACGCCGCTGACGAAGCCCTGTTGCTGCAGATCGAAGACCTGCTGGGCATCGCCGGCGCTGACGTGCTGCGCTACGCGGACAAACGCAAGGCGCAGCGGCGCAGCATGCTGTTGCATCGCAGCGGCGATGGGGCCCGGCTCGAGGCGTTCCTGCTGGCAGGTGACATCAGCGCACAGGCATGGATCCGTACGCTGCTGGTGAATGAACTGCCCGCGCAGGACTATGGCCGCCTGCTGCTCGCACCTGGCGCCAGGGCCCCCGTTGCACTGAAGGCGCCCAGCCGGCAGGTCTGCACCTGCTTCAACGTGTCGGAAGACGCCATTCGCGAGCAACTCACCGGCACGTCGGGCGATAGCGGCGCCTTGCTGGAGCGACTGCAGGGCAAACTGAAATGCGGAACCAATTGCGGCTCCTGCCTGCCCGAGCTGCGTCGACTGGTGCAGGATTTCGCGCCGGCGCCCGCTGTGGCCTGAGGGCCGTGACCCGGCGGCGCCTGCGTCATTCGCAATATGCCCGACAGGCATAAGGCTTGCGGGACAATCACGCCCCATATGGGAATCAGTCACTACATCAAGGAAATCGGCCGCGGCAAGGACGGCGCGCGGCCGCTTTCACGCGAACAAGCCGCTGACCTGATGGGTCAGGTGCTGGACGGCACCGTGACCGACCTGGAAGTCGGCGGCTTTTGCCTGGCCATGCGCATCAAGGGCGAGACGCCCGATGAAATGGCCGGTTTTCTCGACGCCGCGCATGCCCGACTGCAGCGGGTACCGACGGGCGCACGCACCACGGTGGTGATTCCCAGCTACAACGGCGCGCGCAAGCTGCCCGGGCTGACACCGCTGCTGGCGCTGCTGCTGGCCCGGCGCGGCGCGGCGGTCGTCGTCCATGGCACGCCGACGGAAGAAAAGCGCGTCTTCGCCGCCGATGTATTTGCGGCCCTGGGCCGGGCGCCACTGCCAGCGATTGGCCCGGTGCGGGCAGGTGAGGCGGTTTTCCTGCCCACCGAACTGCTGTGCCCCGGCCTCAAGCGGCTGCTGGACGTGCGCCGCACCGTCGGCCTGCGCAACCCGGCCCACAGCCTGGTCAAGCTGATGAATCCCTGCAGCGGCCCGGCGCTGGTGGTCAGCAGCTACACACACCCGGAATACGCGGTGTCGATGGCCGAAACGTTTGAGCGCATCGGCGCGCACGCCCTGCTGCTGCGCGGCACCGAAGGCGAGCCGGTTGCCGATGCCCGGCGCCTGCCGCGCATCGAGTCCTTCCGGGATGGACAGCGCCACCTGCTGCAGGAAGCCCAGAGCGGGCCGCTGGCCGCCCTGCCCGATTTGCCGGTGCAGACGGACGCGGCCAGCACGGCAGCCTACAGCCAGGCCGTGCTGGACGGATCGCTGCCGGTTCCGGTGCCCATCGCACAGCAGATGGAACACATCTTGCGTGAGCTGGCATCAACATGAAGCCGCCTCAAACCCACCCGCTCTACCGCCCCGGTACCGTCACGCTCGTCGGCGCCGGCCCCGGCGACCCTGAACTGCTGACGCTCAAGGCCGTGCGCGCCATCGAAGCCGCCACCGTGCTGCTTGTGGACGACCTGGTCAGCGACGCCGTGGTGGCAATGGCGTCGCCAGACGCGCGTGTGGTGCATGTGGGCAAGCGGGGCGGCTGCAAGAGCACGCCGCAGGCCTTCATCGAAAAGCTGATGCTGATGGCCGCACAGGAAGGTGAGACCGTGGTGCGTCTGAAGGGTGGCGACCCGTTCATCTTCGGCCGCGGCGGCGAAGAGGTGGAACATTTGCGCGCGCAGGGCCTGACCGTGCATGTGGTCAACGGCATCACGGCCGGTCTGGCCGCGCTGACCGCGCTGGGCGCGCCGCTGACCCATCGCGACCACGCCCACGGCGTGATCTTCCTGACCGGCCACGCCAAGCCCGGCGAGCGCGCCACTGACTGGCCCGCCATTGCCGCCACTGCGCGTGACGCCCGCCTGACGCTGGTGATCTACATGGGCGTCAGCGGGGCTGCCCGCATCCAGCAGCAGTTGCTGACCGGTTTGCCCGCGTCCACACCGGCTGCCGTGATCCAGCACGCCTCGCTGCCAGAGCAGCGCCATACCGTCACCACGCTGGGGCAGCTGCAACAGGCGATTGAAGACGAACAGTTGTCCAGCCCGTCGATCATCGTGATCGGTGACGTCGTGCGGGGCGTCAACGCGGCGCAGCTGAGCAGCGATCTCCGCCGCGCGGCCTGAGGCGCAAGGCTGGACGGCCGGGAGCGGCGAGGCGGGCCGCATACACTGCGACCCATGCAGGAATTTGACGTGGCGGTGGTCGGCGCAGGCGCAGCCGGCCTGTTTTGCGCGGGTGTAGCCGCCCAGCTCGGACTGAAGGTGGTGCTGATCGATCACAGCGAAAAAGTGGCTGAGAAAATCCGCATTTCCGGCGGTGGCCGATGCAATTTCACCAATCGCGAACTCGACCCCTCCGCGCCGCATAAGCATTTTCTGGGACAGAACCCGCATTTCTGCCGCTCGGCGCTGTCACGCTACACGCCGCAGGACTTCATCGCGCTGGTGCAGCGGCATGGCATCGCCTTTCATGAAAAACACAAGGGCCAGCTGTTCTGCGACCGCTCGGCGCAGGACATCATCGACATGCTGCAGGCCGAATGTGCCGCCGGCGCGAACGGCGGCAGTGTCACCCCCTGGCAGCCCTGCACGGTCAAAAGCATAAGATTTTCTGATGCTGGCCAGCGCGAAACCGTGCCTTCCCGCTATGAATTGGAGAGTGACCGGGGCACTGTGTCCGTCGGTGCACTGGTGATCGCAACGGGCGGGCTGTCGATTCCGAAGATCGGTGCGACGGATTTTGGCTACCGGGTGGCAAAGCAGTTCGACGTTCGACTGATCGAGACCCGCCCCGGCCTCGTGCCGCTGACTTTCGACGGCGACACCTGGGCACCCTGGGCCCAGCTGGCGGGGCTGGCGCTGCCGGTCGGAATTGAAACAGGCGCCCGGAAGACCAAGGGCGCTTTTGTCGAAGACCTGCTGTTCACGCACCGCGGCTTGTCCGGCCCGGCGGTGTTGCAGATTTCCAGCTACTGGCAAGACGGCACGCCGATCCGCATGGATCTGGCGCCTGGCGTCAACCTGGCTGAAGAACTGGCGACCGCCAAACAACGTTCGCGCAAGCTGATCGCCAACGAACTGGCCAGCCTGATGCCATCGCGTCTGGCTGACGCCTGGGTGCAACGGGACCTAGGCTGGCAGCGGCCCGTTTCCGACGCGACCGACAAGGCCCTCGCCAAGCTGGCAGACGGTCTTTCGCGGTGGGAGATTACGCCGACCGGCACCGAGGGCTACCGCAAGGCCGAGGTGACGCTGGGTGGCATCGATACGCGCGACCTTTCCAGCCAGACCCTGGAATCGAAACAGCCCGGTCTGTATTTCATTGGCGAGGTCGTCGATGTCACCGGCTGGCTGGGCGGCTACAACTTCCAGTGGGCCTGGGCCAGCGCCCATGCATGCGCCCAGGCGCTGGCCGCGCGGGCCGGTAAGGCCTGAGCCGTCCGGGCGGCAATCGCACCGGGCACTTTCGCTACTGGTCACTTGGCGCTATAATCTCAGGCTTTGCTGGCACTGCCCTGTCGGCCAATACCAGTTACAGACGGGGCGCACAGCGGTTACGGCGTTCGGGCCACGATCTTCCCGGCCACCCTCTTTCCGCACATTTTCTGGAAATCGAAACCTGATGACGACGATCCGTGTTAAAGAAAACGAGCCGTTTGACGTGGCCCTGCGCCGCTTCAAGCGCACCATCGAAAAACTCGGCCTGCTGACCGACCTGCGCGCCCGCGAGTTCTACGAGAAGCCCACCGCCGAGCGCAAGCGCAAGAAGGCGGCCGCTGTCAAGCGCCACTACAAGCGTGTGCGCTCGATGCAGTTGCCCAAGAAGATGTACTGATCGCCCTGCGATTCGATCCCGGAGTTGCACGCTCCGGCGACTCGACCAACCCGCGCCCGGTACGCCAGCGCGGGTTTTGTTTTTTCTGCACCCCCTCTGCTCGCGTTGTGCGAATCTTCGCAACGCTTCCCAAAAATTGACAGGAAACTCGCCATGAGCCTGAAAGACCAGATCACCGAAGACATGAAAACCGCCATGCGCGCCAAGGACAGCGAGCGTCTGGGCACCATTCGCCTGCTGCTGGCGGCCTGCAAGCAAAAGGAAGTGGACGAGCGCGTCACGCTGGACGACGCTGCCGTGATTGCCATCGTCGACAAGTTGATCAAGCAGCGCAAGGACAGCATCACCGCGTTTGAACAGGCCGGCCGCACCGATCTGGTCGACAAGGAATCGGCCGAGCTGAAGGTGCTGGAAGTCTACCTGCCCGCGCGGCTCTCGGCCGACGAGATCACCGCCGAGGTGCGCGCCATCGTGGCCAGCGTCGGTGCCAGCGGCCCCGGTGACATGGGCAAGGTGATGGGCGCGGTCAAGGCTCGCCTGGCGGGCAAGGCGGACATGGCCCTGGTCAGTGCCGCCGTGAAGGCCGCGCTGGCCGGTTGAGCGATCGCGCCTCGTCCTCCGCAAGTCCGGGGCGCTGCCTTGGCCCGCTTCAGCTACCCGCCACTTTCATCCGGTTGACCAGGATCGAACCGACCGACTTGGCGCCATAGTTGTAGGTATCGGCGCCGATGGCCTCGATGCCCTTGAACATGGTCTTGAGGTTGCCGGCAATGGTGATTTCATGCACCGGGAAGGCGATCTGTCCGTTTTCCACCCAGAAACCGCTGGCGCCGCGCGAATAGTCGCCGGTCACGTAGTTCACACCCTGGCCCATGAGCTCGATCACGAACAGGCCGGTTCCCAGCTTCTTCAGCATGGCATCCAGGTCGTCGCCCGACCGTGTCAACCGCGAACGCATCACCAGGTTGTGGGAGCCGCCGGCATTGCCGGTGGTTTTCATGCCCAGTTTGCGGGCTGAATACGTGCTGAGAAAGTAACCCTGGACGCGCCCGCCCTTGACCACGTCACGGGCCTGCACCCGCACGCCCTCGTCATCGAACGGCGAGCTGCCCTTGCCGCGCGGGATGAAAGGGTCTTCGGTGATGTCGATGTGTTTGGCAAACACCGGTTTGCCCAGCGAATCGACCAGGAAGCTGCTCTTGCGGTAAAGCGCGCCACCGCTGACGGCCTGCACAAATCCGCCGAGCAGCCCGGCCGCGAGTGGCGATTCGAACAGCACCGGGCATTCGGTGGTCGGAATCTTGCGGCTGTTCAGGCGGCTGAGCGCACGCTCGGCCGCGTAGCGACCGACAGCCTGCGGCGACGCCATTTCGTTCGCTGCGCGCATCGAGCTGTGCCAGGCGTCGCGTTGCATGTGGGCGCCCTTGCCCGCAATCGGCGCCACCGACAGACTGTGGCGCGAGCTGGCGTAGCCACCCCGAAAGCCATGCGTGTGCGCACTGAAAAAGTGGCTCTGCTGCGCCGAGACGCCGGCGCCTTCACTGTTGGTGATGCGCTTGCTGGTGGCAAACGCCGCCGCTTCGCACGCGAGTGCCAGCTGCACCGCCTGCTCGCTGTCGATCTCCCAGGGATGAAACAGGTCCAGATCACGGTGATCGGTGGCGATGTCTTCTTCGTCGGGCAGCCCGGCCGCGGGGTCTTCCGCCGTGAAGCGCGCGATGTCAAAGGCGGCCTGTACCGCCTGATGGATCGCGGCCTTTGAAAAATCCGAGGTACTCGCATTGCCCCTGCGATGTCCGACGTACACCGTCACGCCCAGTGACTTGTCACGGTTGCGCTCGACGTTTTCGAGTTCGCCCTTGCGCACGCTGACGCTCAGGCCGCAGCCTTCCGAGGCCTCGGCGCCGGCGTCTGTGGCACCGATCTTTCGGGCATGGGCCAGCGCCGCGTCGACCAGCTCCTCGAACTGGTCCCGGCTGTAGCTGAATCCTGTCTGGGGTTGATGGGCGGGCCGGGTCGCGCGGGAGGGGGATCGTTGGGTCATGGTGCCGGCTATGATACTTGCCGACCCACCCTGCTGCCCTGCCACGCCCACATGTCCCGAAAACCAAAAAAAGGCTACTACGTCCGTGGCGTCTTTGTTGCCGAAGGCAGCGAAATGGATCTGGAGTTGCGCGCCGAGCTCAAGGGCACACACGACGCCAGCAAGACCGACCTGAAGCGCGAAAGCACTGCGCTGCAGACACTCGGGCAGGATCTGCTGACGCTGCGGCCTGACCTGCTTGACCGCCTGGCCCTGCCCGAGAAACTGCAGGATGCGCTGGCCGAAGCCCGGCGCATCACCAATTTCGAGGGCAAGCGCCGACAGATGCAGTACGTGGGCAAACTGATGCGCGCGCTGGATGCCCAGACACTGCAACAGGTGCGCGATGCACTTGAAGAACAGCAAAAGGGTTCGGCCCGCCAGACGCTGGCGCTGCACCAGGCCGAGCAGTGGCGCGACCGGCTGATTGCCGACGATGCCGCATTTGAATCATGGGTCGCCGCACACCCCGGGACCGATACCCAGCAGTTGCGGGCGCTGATCCGCCAGGCGCGCAAAGACGCTGTCCCGGTTGACAACGCTGCCGTCTCCAAGGGTCTGGCCCCCCGGCAAAACCGCGCCTATCGCGAAGTCTTTCAACTCGTTCGCGAGCAACTCGCCGACGCGGCCGACGAGCCGGGCAGCGATGCGGCGTCGTCATAGATTCCCGGCGCGCCCGACCCGACCGATTTACTGTCCCCTGTTGAATCACCATCATGAGCAGCTTTGATCCCGTCACCATCGGCATCGTGTCCATCAGCGACCGCGCTTCCAGCGGCGTCTATGAGGACAAGGGCCTGCCCGCGCTGCTGGACTGGCTGACTCGCGCGCTGAAAAACCCGGTTCGCTTCGAGCCCCGCCTGATTCCCGACGAGCAGGAGCGCATCAGCGCCACGCTGATCGAACTGGTCAACGCCGGCTGCTCGCTGGTGCTGACAACCGGCGGCACCGGGCCGGCACCGCGAGACGTGACGCCCGAGGCCACGCTGGCCGTTGCGCACCGTGTCATGCCGGGCTTCGGTGAACAGATGCGGCAGATCAGTCTGCGTTTCGTGCCCACCGCCATCCTTTCACGCCAGTGCGCGGTCATCCGGGACAAGAGCCTGATCATCAATCTGCCCGGGCAACCCAAATCGATCTGGGAAACACTCGAAGGCCTGCGCCGTGACGATGGCACGCTGGAGGTCCCCGGCATCTTCGCCGCCGTGCCCTACTGCATCGACCTGATAGGCGGTCCCTACCTGGAGACCTGGGACGAGGTCAGCAAGGCTTTCCGGCCCAAGAGTGCCATCCGGCCGGCGCAATGAGCTTCGGAGACTGAATCGATGAAGCATGTTCTTGCCCGCCGGGTTGCGCGCGGTCTGCGCGGCTGGCTGCTCGCCGCGTCTCTGCTGTCAGCACTGACCGTCGCCAGCGCCCAGGAAGCCAGCCTGCCGTATACCGTGCGGGCCGGCGACAAGCTGATCGTGCTGGCCAGCGAGTTGCTGATCAGACCGACTGACTGGAACGAGGTGGCGCGTTTCAACGGGCTCTCCGACCCCAACCTGATCCGGCCCGGACAGACGCTGAACATTCCGCTGCGATTGATGAAGTCCTCACCGGCCGCCGCCCGCGTCGTGTCCGTCGAAGGCGATGTGCAACTGAACAACCAGCCCGCGTCCGTCGGCGCAGCCGTCTCCGAGGGTGCGCGACTGATGACCGGCCCCAACAGCTCTGCCGTCGTGCAACTGGCTGACGGCTCGCGCATGCAGATGTTGCCAGGCAGCCTGGCGGAACTGGTCACCAGTCGCAATTACTCGCTGCGTGATGCTTCGGCTGCTGAAGGCGGCAACTGGTTTGCCGGGTTGCTGCGCCTGACCCGGGGCGCCGTCGAAACGCTGGCCACCAAAATCGAAAAGCGCGCTGCGCCGCTTCAGGTACAGACACCGACGTCCCTAGTGGGCGTGCGTGGCACCCGTTTCAGGGTCGCGACCGATGGCGGCGAAAAGCCCGGATCGCGCGCCGAAGTGCTCGAAGGCCTGGTGCGCGCCGACAATCCGGCCCAGCAAAGCGGCGCCGACCTGCCCAAGGGCACCGGTGCGGTCATCGACCCTGCACAAAAGGACGTGCAGGTGGTCAAGCTGCTGCCAGCACCCGATCTGGGCAACATGCCCGGTGAACTGACCACCCGCCAGGCGGCTGCATTGCCAATGCCATCCCTGCCGGGGGCCGTCGCCTTCCGTCTCCAGGTGGCCAGCGACGCCGGCTTTGAACGCATTGCCCGCGATGTCCGGGTGGCGGCAACCACGGCCGACCTCTCCGCGTTGCCGCTGGGCACCTGGCATCTGCGGCTGCGCGGGATCGACGCGCAGACGCTGGAAGGCTACGACAGCGCCAGACCGCTGACGATCAAGGCGGACCTGCGCCCGTGGCGGATCATCAATTCCAGCCTGGGCCTGGTCGGTGGCAAGGCACAGCTCAGCTGGACCGGGATGAAAGCCGACGGTGAACCTCTGCCTGTTGGCCCGGCGACGGCCGAGCTGGCCAGCGATCAGGCATTTGCCAGCGTGATCGGCAAGCCGGTTTCAGCAGGCGCACCGCACGCGTTTGACCTGGGTGACCTCCAGGCGGGGCGCTACTTCCTGCGCATCGGGATGGCCGACGCAGCCCTGCCCGGCCAGCCCCTCTTCAGCGAGGTGTACCGGCTGGACGTTCCGCCCGGCTGGGGCACAAGCATCGTCAACGTGATGACGGCGCTGCAACCCGTTGATCGCTGATACGGTCAAGGGCAGCGTCGCAGCGTTATTTGCCCACCAGATCGTTCAGGCGCCCGGCCTCGAAATGCTCGGTGCGTGCCGCTTCATCCGGTACGCAGTCGGCTTCGCTCCGACTGGCCGCCAGCGTCTCCACCGCGCGCCACAGCAGCGCGATCTGATGCTCCTGCGATGCGGCGCTGTCAATGAGGCCGCGCATCGCCTGTGACAGCGGGTCATCGTCCAGCGTGATGCCGTAGGCGCTGAACTTCTTCTCCTGCGACGTCACGTCAGCGCTTTCCCCGGTTTTTGACGGAATGATGCGTGCCGGAATGCCAACGGCCGTCGCACCCGCCGGTACCGGCTTGATGACGACCGCATTGCTGCCAATCTTGGCGCCATCGCCCACCAGAAATCCACCCAGCACCTTGGCGCCGGCACTGACCACGACGTCCCGCCCCAGCGTCGGGTGGCGCTTGGTGCCCTTGTACAGCGATGTGCCGCCCAGCGTCACCCCTTGGTAAATGGTGCATCCGTCGCCGATTTCTGCGGTCTCACCCACCACCACGCCCATGGCATGGTCGAAGAACACACGCTCGCCGATCTCCGCCCCCGGATGGATCTCGATGCCGGTGAGCCAGCGCGAAACATGCGAGACAAAGCGCCCCAGCCATTTGAAACCCTTTTGCCAGAGGCCGTGCGCCAGCCGGTGCAGCAACAGCGCGTGCAGCCCCGGGTAACAGGTCAGCACCTCCCAGGTGCTGCGGGCAGCCGGGTCACGGTCGAGGATGGTCTGGATGTCGGAGCGCAGGCGGGCAAACATGCGGGGAAGTCTAGCGTGACCGCGGAGTCAATGCCGCCAGGGGGGTCGACCCTGTCCGGGGTACCGCTATTGACCTGTCGCGGTCACCAGACACTGAACGGTCAGCGTCAACCCGCCGCCCGCGCCCAATGTCGGTATCGCCACGCCGGTCGGCACTGTCGCATTCTGCAGCTGCGCCATGGTCAGGCCCGCAGGGCAGGTGGCTGCCCCTGATGCCACACATACAGGCGGCGCGGTGCAGGACAAACCCGGCGCGACGGGGTCGTACAGGCGCGCACCGTCGGCCGGTGACGGGCCGGCGTTCGCCACCGTGATCGTGTAGGTGGTGGTGGCGCCCGTGCTCAACGTCCCGACACCGTTGCTTTTGGTCACCGACAGATTGGCCGAACCGATGGCGGTGTACACCGTTGACGTGTTGTTGCCGGGAACGGTGTCGGTGATGCCGGCAGGAGCCGTCACGACCGCCGTATTCGTGGCACCCCCGCTGCTGGTGCTGGCTGTTCCCTGGACGACGACGGTACAGGTGCTGCCGGCCGGCAGGGTCGTCACCGTGCCGCTCAGCAGGCTGCCGTTGAATGCGGCCGTGCAGCCGGTGGCACCGCCACTCGCGGAGAAACTGACTGTGGACAGGCTGGTGATGTGAAACGGTACCAGATCGCTGAAAGTCGCCGTGGAAACCAGTGCCGACCCGGCGGCATTGCTCACCTGCAGCCGGTACTGCACCGTGTCCCCCAGCGAAACGCCCAGCAGCGACGACTGAAACGCGCCCGAGGTACCGCGCCGCTGATCCTTGACGATCTGCAGGTCGGCATTCAGCGGAACCGGGTCCGTGGCGCAGCCGTAGGCCGGCGCATCGACACCGCTGCAAAGCGCCACCGTGGTCGTCGTCGGATAGGTGGCATTCTGGGGGTCGGCGCCCGACGTTCCGACCTGCGCGCGGTTCACCAGCGGATTGGTCGACGCAGCTGCAACAGTGACCGGCACCGTGATGACGGCGCTCTGACCGGCGGCCAGCGCGCCGGCCGTGTTGTTGCACGTGATGACCTGCCCGGCTGTGCTGCAAGTAAACGGGGAAGCCGCCGTCAACGACCCTATGGTCAAGTTGGGCGGTATCACGTCGATCATGCGAATGGTATTGGCACCACCCGAGGCTGAACCGCCCGAGTTGCGGATGGTCAGCGTGAATGCGAAAGTGCTGCCCACACTGCGGGCCTGCGGATCGGGGTGGGACTTGCTCAGCCGGATTTCGGGCGCCACCTGGATCGTGTTCAGGTCAATCGCACAGCCCGGACCGTTGCCATCGCCGGTACAGGCCTGGATATCGGCCACGGTTGGCGAATTGACGCCCCCCAGCGTCACGTCACCCCCGCCGCCCACCCGTGCCCGGTTCAGGGTCTGGGCGTTGGCCGCCGCCGCGGCGCTGATGGCAGCCGAAAGGATAAAGCCCGAGGTGCCGCCGGCCGGTATGGAGACCGTGGACAGGCAGAAGGTGTAGGTGTTGCTGCTCTTGGTGCAGCTCCAGTTGGCGCCATTGGGTCCACCGGGTATGAACGGGACGCCTGCGGTGCCGAGGAACGAGACGGAGCCCGACGCAAGCGTCGGCAGCACGTCTCCGAAGTTCAGCTGGCCAGTCGTGGCCATCGTGCCGTTGTTCGTCACCACCAGCAGGTAGTCGGTCGTGCCACCCTGGCTCACGAATACCTTGCCATCGTCCTTGGACAACTCCAGACTGACGTAGCGAACGTTGTCAACGTCCGACGCGCAGCCGGTGTTGGGATCCGAATAGGTGTCCGCCGGCGGCACCGGTGCTGCGCAAAGTGCTGCGGTTGCCGTCGTCGGCAGGCTCGACTTGCCCGGCGTCGGGTCTCCGCCGCCGCCGACCTGCGCCAGGTTGACCACCGACGACGGCGCCGTCGGACTGACCAGCACGTTGTACGTGATCACCGCCGTTGCGCTGGTGGCCAGCGCCGTTGTCCGGTTGCAGGTGATGCCCTGCCCGCTGACGCTGCAGGAAAACCCTGCAACGTTGAAGGGCGACGTTCCGGCAAATGAAAGTCCTGCCGGCAACAGGTCGGCGACCGTGATGGTGCCGGCAGTCGCTGCCCCGCCGCCATTGGTAACCGAAAGACTGTAGGCCACGGTCGAACCCGTCGCCACGGTGGTCACGCCATTGGTCTTGGCCAGTGAAAGATTGGGCGCAACGATGGTGTCGGTATCGACCGCGCAACCTGCCGGGGTGTTGTTGGCGGTGCAAAGGCTGGCCTGCGAAACGGTGGCCGTCGTCGTCTTGGCCGGATCACCGCCCCCGCTGACCACCGCCCGGTTCACCACGGACAGCCCGTTGGTGCCATTCACGTTCGTTGAAACTACGAAGACGCTGGTCCCCCCTGAACCGGCGATCGATACGGTCGATGCACAGCTGATATCGGTGGCGTTTGCGGCTGTGCAGTTCCAGTTACCGGCCGATGGTCCGGACAGCGTCAAAGGTCCTGGTGTGACGGACAGACCCGGTGGCAGCTTGTCCGCGATCGAGACTGTTCCGTAGCTGGCACCGTTGCCGCTGTTGGTCACAGTGAAGGTATAGCTGTTGGTGCCGGGCGATGTGAGGGCGGTCTTGCCGTCGGTTTTCGCCAGTGACAGGTTGGGATCGCAAAGCGCCGCCTGCACCACGCCCGGCACATTGGGCGACTGAAAGGTCGTGATGCCGCCATTGAATCCGGTCGAGCCGTAATATTCGATGGTGGGGCCACCTGCAGCCGCGGAGTTGCTCATGGTCTGACCCGGTGCGCCGCCGTCCACCGATGCCGCAACCGCCATGCTGTTGGGCGCATAGGCGATGAATCCACCACCGCCCGACCCGCCAGGCCCGTGCCGCCCCGCCGACCAGCTGGCGTTGCCCGCCCAGGCGTTGCCCCCATCGCCGCCGGTGACGTCAACGGTCGCGATGCCGCCATTGGGCGTCTCCAGTACCACCGAACCGCCTGCACCGCCCCCACCGCCTGAATCATTCAGCACGTTATAGCCGTGCGCACCCCGGGCGTCGATGACACCGGAGCCCGTGATGTTGCGCGCCCGAAGGATCACGAGGCCCCCCCCGGCTGCGCCCGATGAGCACTGACCCGTGCCCAGCGTGCAGGATATGCCCTGATTGATATAGACCGCCGAATCGGCCGTGGCGTTGTTCGTGCTGCCCGCGCCACCGCCGCCACCCATGAAGACGCGGTTGAATGCCAGCGTGCCTGCATAGCCCGCACCGCCACGCCCGCCGGTGTCCAGCAGCGGCCGGCTCCACGGGCGCCCACCGATGCCGCCGGGCCCGTAATTGCCACCACCGCCCCCACCGGCGTTCTTGTCGTTGGCGTTGGAAGGTGTCGCGCCATCCACGCCACCGCCGCCGGCATTGCCCGGTGCCCCGCGCGCATAGGAGCCTCCCGGATAGCCCTCGAAAGGCCCGCTCGTTGACGCCAGCGCCGGCGGGTTGGTGGTCTGATAACCCCAGGGGTTGGTCTTGGTGGCTGCGTAATACGGCGTGCCCAGAATGCCTTCCCCTTTGGAGCCGTGGTAACCGACGGTCGACGCCACCGCGTAGTCCTGTTCGGAGTTCGCACCAGCCGTGGTGGTCAGTGAACGACCCCAGCCACCCCGAAAGCCCTTGCCCGCAACAAACACCGCCCGGTTGCTCTGCCCCTCGACCGTCGCCCCGCCGAGCGTCAGCGTGTCGCGCACGTCCATTGCCGCCACGCCACCTGTGGCGCCGTTCCACGCCGGCGCAATCACGCCTGCGGCCGTGACCGATGAAAACTGCAGCACCCGGATGACCTGGTATCGCTTCTGCGAGGTCGACGCCGTTGCGTCTGCATTCACATAGCTGTTGGTCAGCGCCGGGGTGAAAGTGATGTTCGATCCCGATACCGCCGTTACCCGCACAAATTCGTAGAGACCTGCACTGCCGACGCTGGTCGAGCCGGAACCCGAACCGGTGCCGGCACCATAGTTGCTATTGTTCGACGCGTTGATGCTGCCGTCCTGCATCTGCATCACCAACAGCAGATCACCCACTGCCATCGCGGTGGTATAGCCACGACTGTCCCGTGGCCCCAGCACCAGCGAGGTCGAACCCGGCGACAGATTGGGCGTGCCGCTGCCGGCGTAATAGTCGTTCACGACGCTGCCCGGCAGGGCCGAGATCAGCGAAGACGGTGGCGCGCAGGTCTGCGCCTGCGCCAGCCAAGGCGCCATGACCAGCAGCAGGACGACAAGCCCGCGCAGAAGTGGGGTAGGCAAAAGAGCAATTGACCGCATCGCGGATTCACCAGACAGAAAATTCATTATCCCGGTCAGAGCCCTTTTCGCGGCTCCCCGGCCGAGAACCGGTCGGAGATTTCGGGAATACGTCCGGTTTCAGCCCGATCGATCCTGCGGTTGATGCTCAGGCACATCGTCCTGCCGTTCGGATGTGCGCAGCACCGCCCTGGCGATGCCGCGCAGGATGTGGACTTCTTCCTGCCCCAGTTGCGCCCGGTTGAGCAACTGGTTCAGCCGGGGCATCAGCTTCTTGGGCGCGGCTGGATCCAGAAAGCCGATCGATATCAACGCGCGCTGCCAGTGTTCCAGCAGGCCGCTGATCTGTGCCGCATCGGCCGGCAGCGCTGCGGGCGTCGCATCCCCGACCGGGAAACCACCCAGCGCCAGCCGCCATTCGTAGGCAATGACCTGGATGGCCGCCCCCAGGTTCAGCGAACCGAATTGCGGGTTGGTCGGAATGCTCAACGCCACGTGGCAGCGGTAGACGTCTTCGTTGGTCATGCCAAAGCGCTCCGAACCAAACAGGAAGGCCACACCGTTCGAGGCCCGCTCACCCGCCGCGGCGCGCGCCAACAACTGCTCGAAGTGCGGGCGCGGCGCCTCGGTCGGTGGACCGAAGTCGCGCGGGGTCATCGCAGTGGCACACAGGTGATCGACACCGTCGAGCGCCTCGTCCAGCGTGGCCACGATGCGGGCCTTCTCCAGCACGTCCAGCGCACCGCTGGCACGCTGGATCGTCTCCTCGCGCCGCAGCACATTGGGCCAGCGCGGCGCGACCAGCACCAGATCGTCAAAGCCCATGACTTTCATGGCACGGGCGGCCGCGCCGACGTTGCCGGCGTGGCTGGTATGGATCAGGACAAAGCGGGTTCGCATGGTGCAATCAGGCCGCCGTTCAGCGTGGCGGGTAAAATCCTGCGATTGTCGCCGCCCGCATCGCCGGTACGGTCCCGCCCCGGTTCTTCCTCAAAATTCATGTCGTCCCCCAATCTGCATCCCATGCTCAACGTGGCCGTCAAGGCCGCCCGCACCGCCGGCTCCATCATCAACCGTGCGGCGCTGGATGTCGAAGCGGTCCGCATCTCGCAAAAGCAGGTCAATGACTTCGTCACCGAAGTGGATCACGCCAGCGAAAAGGCCATCATCGAAACGCTGCTGACAGCCTATCCGTCGCACGGCATCCTGGCCGAAGAATCGGGCACCGCGCATGGCGCTCAAGACGCCGAGCACGTCTGGATCATTGACCCGCTGGACGGCACCACCAACTTCATCCACGGCTTTCCCGTCTACTGCATCAGCATTGCTTTGGCCGTGCGCGGCAAGGTCGAGCAGGCCGTCATCTATGACCCGAGCCGCAACGACCTGTTCACCGCCACCAAGGGCCGTGGCGCCTACCTGAACGAGCGGCGAATCCGCGTCAGCAAGCGCACCCGGCTGCAGGAATGCCTGATTTCCACCGGTTTCCCGTTCCGCAAGGGCGACAACTTCAACGCGTACCTGCAGATGATGGGCGACGTGATGCAGCGCACAGCCGGCTTGCGCCGCCCTGGCGCCGCAGCGCTGGACCTGGCCTACGTTGCCGCCGGATTTGCCGATGGCTTCTTTGAAACCGGCCTGCAGCCCTGGGACGTGGCCGCCGGCTCGCTGCTGGTGACCGAGGCCGGCGGGCTGGTGGGCAACTTCACCGGCGAGGCCGAGTTTCTGGAGCAGAAGGAATGCCTGGCCGGTGCGCCGCGCATCTACGGTCAGCTGGTCAGCATTCTGGGCAAATACAGCAAGTTCGCCAGCGCTGGCGACAAGGCTTCCGTGCGGCAGGCGGTTGCGCCGGTAGTCAGCCAATCCGGTGGCAATGACGCCGCCGAGTTGCTCGATGAAGAAGGGCCTGGCCCCTTGACGCCACCGGCCGCCGCCGACGCCGGTCACGGCGACGCGCCGTTCTGACCTTTCCGCACCCGCGGATATGACCGCTGCGCCCGACCTGAGCGCCCACACCCCCATGATGGCCCAGTACCTGGCCATCAAGGCGGCGCACCCCGACACGCTGGTGTTCTACCGCATGGGTGACTTCTACGAGCTGTTCTGGGCCGACGCCGAAAAGGCCTCGCGCCTGCTCGACATCATGCTCACGCGCCGGGGCCAGTCGGCCGGGCAGCCGGTGGTGATGGCCGGCGTGCCCTTTCATGCGATGGAAGGCTACCTGGCCCGGCTGATCCGCCACGGCGAGTCGGTGGCGATCTGCGAGCAGGTGGGCGACGTGGCCACGTCGAAGGGACCGGTCGAGCGCAAGGTGGTGCGCGTGGTCACGCCGGGCACGCTGACCGACACCGAGCTGCTGTCCGACAAGGCCGAAGCCATCTTGCTGGCGGTGCACCAGGGCCCGCGCGCAGCGCGCGCCGGCGGCTGTGGTCTGGCCTGGCTGAGCGTGACCCGGGGCGAGATGCAACTGGCCGAGTGCGCCGCCGACGAGCTGCCCGACTGGCTGGCGCGCATCGGCCCCAGCGAACTGCTCTACAGCGCCGACGTCACCACCGCCTTCGAACAGCGCCTGACCGCCCTCAAGGTATCGATCGGCAAGGCCCTCACGCTCAGCCGACGCCCCGAATGGCAGTTTGACGCCGCGCTGGGCCAGCGCAAGCTGCTGGAGCAGTTGCACGCCGCCAGCCTCGAAGCCTGGCAGGCGCAGGACCTGGCACAGGCGCACGCGGCCGCCGGCGCGCTGCTGGCCTACGCCGAACACACGCAGGGCCGGTCGCTGCCGCACCTGCAGCGCCTGCAGGTGCAGCGCAGCGACGCGCTGATCGACCTGCCGGCCAATACCCGGCGCAACCTCGAACTGGTGCAGACGCTGCGCGGCGAGGACGCGCCCACACTGTTTTCACTGCTCGACAGCTGCATGACCGGCATGGGCAGCCGCTGCCTGAAACGCTGGCTGCTGGAGCCGCAGCGCGAGCGCGGCGAGGCTCGCGGCCGGCTGGACGCGCTGGCTGTGCTGCGCGGCGAGCACGGCGGCGGCCCCTGGCAGGCACTGCGCGACGCGCTCAAGGGCATCAGCGACGTGGAGCGCATCACCGCCCGGCTGGCGCTGCGCCAGGTGCGCCCCCGGGAGCTGGTGGCGCTGCGCCATTCACTGCAAAAATCAGAGCAACTGAAGTCCATTTCACGCTGGAATGGTGCACTTTTGACTGATATTTCGTCGAATTTGACCCCTCCCCCCCCCTGCGTCGGATTGCTCGCCCAGGCGCTGCAGGACGAACCGGCCGCGCTGGTGCGCGATGGCGGTGTGATCGCCGACGGGCTCGACGCCGAACTCGACGAGCTGCGCGCCATCCAGACCAACTGCGACGCCTTTCTGCTCGACCTGGAAACCCGCGAAAAGGCGCGCACCGGCATCGCCAACCTGCGCGTGCAGTTCAACAAGGTGCACGGCTTCTACATTGAAGTCACGCAAGGCCAGCTCGACAAGGTGCCCGACGATTACCGTCGCCGCCAGACGCTGAAAAACGCCGAGCGCTTCATCACGCCCGAACTCAAGGCCTTTGAAGACAAGGCCCTGTCCGCGCAGGAGCGTGCGCTGGCGCGCGAGAAATGGCTGTACGAACAGTTGCTCGACCGCCTGCAGGCCTACATTGCCGAGCTGACGCAGCTGGCCCGCGCGGTTGCATCGCTCGACGCCTTGTGCGCGCTGGCCGAGCGCTCGCTCACGCTGAACTGGTGCGCGCCGGTGTTCACCCGCGAACCCGGCATCGAGATCCGACAGGGCCGCCACCCGGTGGTCGAGGCGCGGCTGGCCGAATTGTCGGGACTGACAGGCCCCTCCGGTAGCGGAAACTTCATCGCCAACGACACGGTGCTGGGCCCGAAGCAGCGCCTGCAGATCATCACCGGCCCCAACATGGGCGGCAAATCGACCTACATGCGGCAGGTGGCACTGATCGTGCTACTGGCCAGCATGGGCTCCTACGTTCCCGCCACCGCCTGCCGCCTCGGCCCGATCGACGCCATTCACACCCGCATCGGCGCGGCCGATGACCTGGCCAACGCGCAATCAACCTTCATGGTCGAGATGACCGAAGCGGCGCAGATCCTGCACAGCGCCACCCCCCACAGCCTGGTGCTGATGGACGAGATCGGGCGCGGCACCTCCACCTTCGACGGCCTGGCACTGGCCAGCGGCATTGCCGCGCACCTGCATGACAAAACGCAGGCGTACACGCTGTTTGCCACGCATTACTTCGAGCTGACCGAATTCCCCGCCAGCCACCACGGCGCGGTCAACGTGCACGTGAGCGCGGCCGAAGCCGGCAGCGACATCGTCTTCCTGCACGAAATCCAGCCCGGCCCGGCCAGCCGCAGCTACGGCATCCAGGTCGCACGCCTGGCCGGCATGCCGGCGGCCGTGCTGAACCACGCCCGCCACGCACTGGCTGGCCTGGAAGCTGGCGCCACCGAAAGCCGCGCCCAGGTCGACCTGTTCGCGCCGCCACCCGAGACCGAAAGCAGCGCCCCCAGCGCGGTCGAAAGCCGTCTGGCGGCCATCAACCCGGACGCGCTCAGCCCGCGCGAGGCGCTCGATGCCCTGTACGAACTGAAGAAGCTCAGCCAGCCGTCGGGTGGCTGAGCCTGCCAAACCCTGAAAGCCCATTCATGACCTATTGCGTCGCCATCAAACTCAACGCCGGCCTGGTTTTCCTGTCGGACTCCCGCACCAATGCCGGCCTGGACCAGATCAGCACCTTCCGCAAGATGATCGTCTACGAAAAGGCCGGTGACCGTTTCATGGTGCTGCTGTCGGCGGGCAACCTGAGCATCTCGCAGTCGGTGCGCGAGATCCTGCAGATCGAGCAGATCAAGGACCACGAAGGCGGCGATCCCATCACCATCTGGAACGCGAAGAGCATGTTCGACGCGGCGCGGGTGCTGGGTTCGGCGGTGCGCCACGTCTACGAGCGCGACGGCGCGGCGCTGCAGGCCTCGGGCATCGAGTTCAACGTCTCGATGATCTTTGGCGGACAGATCCGCGGCGAGGGCATGCGGCTGTTCCAGGTGTATTCACCGGGCAATTTCATCGAGGCCACGCCCGAGACGCAGTACTTCCAGATCGGCGAGTCCAAGTACGGCAAGCCGGTGCTGGACCGGGTCATCACACCCGACACGCCGCTGGATGAAGCCGCCAAATGCGCGCTGGTGTCGATGGACTCCACGCTCAAGTCCAACCTGTCGGTCGGTCTGCCGCTCGACCTGGTGGTCTACGAGGCCAACCAGTTCCAGAGCGACCGCGTGGTCTGCATCGAGGACAGCAACCCCTACTACCAGATGCTGCACGGAACCTGGGGCCAGAAGCTGCGCGAGGCCTTTGACAGCCTGGAGCAGCCGATCTGGGACGGCGCGGCCACTGAGGTGCCGCTGATGGTGACCTCGCGCGCCCGACCGCTGAAAAAGATCACCACGCCGTCGGAAAAGCTGGTCTGACAATGGCGCTGCTGGTTTTTTCTCACGCCAACAGCTTTCCGGCCAGCACCTACCGCGTGCTGTTCAAGAGCCTGCGCTCGCGCGGCTTCACCGTGAAGGCCCTCGAAAAGTTCGGCCACGACCCGAAGTACCCGGTCACCAACAACTGGCGCCACATCGCTGAACAACTGGCCGACTTTGCCCGGCGCGAGGTGGACAAGGCCGGCGAGCCGGCCTTTCTGGTCGGGCATTCGCTGGGCGGTTTCCTGAGCGTGCTGGCCGCCGCCCGCCACCCGGAACTGGCGCGTGGCGTGGTGCTGGTCGATTCGCCGGTGCTGGGCGGCTGGCGCGCCGCCACGCTGGGCGCGGCCAAACGCGCGCAGCTGGTGGGAGCGCTGTCGCCGGGGCGGGTCAGCCGGGCCCGGCGCAACCAGTGGCCGGACCGGGACGCCGCGCTGGCGCACTTTCAGCACAAGAAGGCCTTTGCCGCCTGGGACCCTCAGGTGCTGGCCGACTACATCGACCGCGGCACGCACGACGCTGACGGCCAGCGGGTACTGAGTTTCGACCGCGACGTCGAAACCGCCTTCTACAACACCCTGCCCGACAACCTCGACCGCGTGCTCAGGCGCCATCCGCTGCAATGCCCGGTGTCCTTCGTCGGCGGCACGCGCTCGGCCGAGATGCAGCAGGTGGGCATGTCGATGACGGAGAAGCTGGTCAAGGGCCGCATCCTGATGCTGGAGGGCAGCCACCTGTTTCCGATGGAAAAGCCACTGGCCACGGCCGCAGCGATTGAAGCGACGCTGCGTGACATGGGCGCCTGAGGCGCCACGGACGCCCGCCGCCGGGCCTGACGGCGCGGTTCAGCCGCTCAGGCGGCCCACTTCACCGCGCCGGTCCACGCGGTGAGCAGAACCACCACGCCAAAGACGATGCGGTAGTACGCAAACGGCACGAAACTGTGCGTGGCGATGTAGCGCAGCAGCCAGCGCACGCAGATCCAGGCGCTCAGGAACGAAAACAGCAGGCCGACACCGAACAGCGGCAGATCGGCCATCGACAGCAGCGCGCGCTCCTTGTACAGGCTGTAGACGCCGGCGCCGATCAGCGTCGGAATCGCCAGAAAGAAAGAAAAATCGGTGGCGGCGCGGCGCGACAGGCCCAGCAGCATGCCGCCGATGATGGTGGCGCCGCTTCGGCTGGTGCCGGGAATCATGGCCAGGCACTGCACCAGCCCGACCTTGAGCGCATCCATCGGCGTCATGCTGTCGACGTTCTGGATGCGCGCCTCGTCCTGCGGGCGCTTTTCGGCCCACAGAATGACAAAACCGCCGAGGATGAAGGTGGTGGCCACCACCACCGGCGTGAACAGGTGCGCCTTGATGATCTTGCCGAACAGCAGGCCCAGCACCACGGCTGGCAAAAAGGCAATCAGCACATTCAGTGAAAACCGCTGCGCCCGGTACTGCGTGGGCAACGCCACCACGGTATCGCGGATTTTTTGCCAGTAGACGATGACCACCGCAAAGATGGCGCCGGTCTGGATGGCGATGTCAAAAACCTTGGCCTTCTCGTCGTCAAAACCGAGCAGCGCCCCGGCCAGGATCAGGTGCCCGGTGCTGGAAATCGGCAGAAACTCGGTCAGGCCCTCGACCACGCCCATGATGGCGGCCTTGATCAGCAAGATGGTGTCCACGCGATTCCCTGTGTTCTGGCAAAAGAGCGGCGATTATCGCCGCCACACCGGGTAAACCCGGCCGTTATTCGTAGCGCAACGCCTGGATGGGCAGCAACCGGGACGCCCGGCGCGCCGGGTAGAAGCCGAAGAACACGCCGACAAAGGCCGAGAACCCTGCTGCCAGCACGATCGAACTCAGCGTCATGCTGACCTGCCAGCCGGCAAACATGCCCACGCCCCAGGTTGCCAGCGCGCCCAGCAGCACGCCGATGGCGCCGCCGATCAGGCTCAGCGTCACCGCTTCGATCAAAAACTGCGTCAGGATGTCGCGCCCGCGGGCGCCCACCGCCATGCGCAGGCCGATCTCGCGCGTGCGCTCGGTCACGCTGACCAGCATGATGTTCATGATGCCGATGCCGCCGATGATCAGGCTGATGCCCGCCACCGCTGCCAGCAGCAGCGTCATCACCCGGCTGGACGCCTCCTGCGCCTGCAGGATCTCGGTCAGGTTGCGGATGGAAAACGGATCGTCCGCGCCGGGCTGCACCTTCATGCGCTGGCGCAGCAGTTCCTTGATGTTGTCTTCGGCCACTTTCATGCTCTGGCCTTCGCGCACCTTGACACTGATCGCACCGATGCGCTTGAGCTTGCCGCCGGTGCCGCCCTGGATGCGGTTGCGGTAGGTGGAGATGGGCACGATGACCACGTCGTCCTGGTCCTGCCCCATCGAGTTCTGCCCCTTCTTGGACAACACCCCGACCACCGTGACCGGCACTTTCTTCACCCGGATGACCTGGTCCAGCGGGTCGGCATCGCCGAACAGTTCGCGCGCCACCGTCTGGCCGATGATGGCCACCTTGGCCGAACCCTGCTGCTCCGCGCCGTCAAACAGCCGGCCGTCGGACAGCGGCCATTCGCGCGCTTCCAGGTAGTCGTTGGTGGAACCGAGTATCGACGTGCTCCAGTTGGTGTTGCCCACCACCACCTGCGCGCCGGTGCGCAGGTTGGGCGCGGCCACCTGCACCTCGGGCACCTCGCGGGCAATGGCCATCGCGTCTTCCTCGGTCAGTCCCTGACCGGTCTGTGCGCCCAGCCGCACGCCGCCGGCGGTGATGCCGCCCGGCAGCACCAGCATGATGTTGGAGCCCAGCCCCTTCATCTGCTCCTTTACTCGCTCGGTCGCGCCCGCACCGACGGCAATCATCGTGATCACCGCCGCCACGCCGATGATGATGCCCAGCATGGTCAGAATCGAGCGCAGCGTGTTGGCGGCCAGCGCCCGCAAGGCCGATCGGAATGCGGCCAGCGTGTTCATGACGGTGTCTCCTGCGCGGCCACGGCGGCAGGCCGATCCGGCCGCACCGGCGTCTGGCGCCGGTCCTCCAGAATCAGCCCGTCGCGGAACACGATCTTGCGGCGTGCCCAGGCGGCAATGTCGCTCTCGTGGGTGACGATCACCACCGTCATGCCCTGATCGTTCAGTTCGGTGAGCAGCCGCATGATGTCTTCGCTGGTCTGGGTGTCGAGCGCGCCGGTCGGTTCGTCGGCCAGGATCAGCTGCGGCTTGTTCACCAGCGCACGGGCGATCGCCACCCGCTGCTGCTGGCCGCCCGACAGCTCGGACGGGGTGTGTGCGCCGCGCTCGCCCAGACCCACCCGCGCCAGCGCCGCCTGCGCCGCCGCGCGCCGCTCGGCCGCCTTGACACCGGCATAGACCATGGGCAGTTCGACGTTTTCGAGTGCGCTGGTGCGCGGCAAGAGGTTGAACTGCTGAAAGACGAAACCGATGCGCCGGTTGCGGATGGACGCCAGATCGTCCTGCGCCAGCGTCTCCACTTCTTCACCGGCCAGCCGGTACTCGCCGCTGGTCGGCAGGTCCAGGCAGCCCAGGATGTTCATCAGCGTCGATTTGCCCGACCCGGACGCACCCATGATGGCGACGAAGTCACCAGCGGCGATATCCACCGAAACATCGCGCAGCGCGTGCACGGTCTGGTCGCCCATGGTGTAGGTCTTGACCAGATGGCGCGCCTCGATCAGCGGCTGGCCGGCCGCGCGCGCCGGTTCAGGCGCTTGGGCGGTCGTGGCGGCGGTGGTTTCGGTTTGCATGGTGGGTCGGTCAGCCCGTCAGAACGGCAGCCGCGGGCCGCCGGTGGGCCGGGCGGCGGCCGTGCCCGGCGTGGCCATGCCGGTGATGACCACGGCGCCTTCCTTCATCACCGCTGCCTCGGGCGAGCCCGGCGTGACGATCAGTTCGGTGCTGCTGCCGTCGGTGATGCCCAGCCGCACGCTGTAGGCCACCGGTTTGCCATCCTCGCCCAGCAGGTAGATGCGGCCGCGGGTGCTCTGGCGCCCGGCCACCTGTGCCAGCAGCGCTGCATATTTGGTTTTTTGCTCGGGCGTCAGCAGATCGCCGATGCGCGCGCGCAGGTCGGCGGTGATGCGGTCGCGCGCCTTCGGGCGTTCTTCCGCCGGCAGGTCGCGCAGCGTGGCGTAGCGCGGGCGCATATCGGCAATGACGGCGTCGACCTTTTCCACCTGTTGGGCACTCAGGGCCAAATCGCTCACCAGCCGGTTGCGGAACTCGACCAGCGGACCCGAGCCCGCCAGCGGCGCCGCCGCAGGCGCAGCGCCACCAGCGGTTGCAGCGGCGGCTGGTGCGGCCGCTGCGGTTGATGGCGCCGCAGCCGTTGCTACCGGCGCGCCGGCAGTGGTCGGCACCGAAGCACCCCCCCCAGGGGTTCCAGCGGCATTTTTCGAGTCTTTTTTGGCTCCAGCCAGCGTCGAATCGTCTGTTTTAGCTATTGTTTTCGAAGTTTTCGACGAGTCTGGCGCAGCTGCCACGGCGGCCGGGCTGCCTGCAGGCGCAGAGGCCCCGGCCCGCGCGGCAGCAGGCGCCGCCTGGGCGGCCTGCGCCTGCAACTGCTTGTATTTCGCCTGCTGCTCGGGCGTGAGCATGGCGTTGATCATCGAGCGCATTTCCAGCGTGATCTTCTCGCGCGCAGCCGCACGCTGCGCGTCGTCCAGGTCGCGCAGCGCCATGAAGCGCGGCCGCAGTTCGGCGGTGATCGCGTCGAGCTTGCCCTGCTGGTCGGCGGTGAGCTGCAACTCGGTCACCAGCCGCCCCAGCGCG
>JACSRS010000178.1 GCA_014879655.1 Burkholderiaceae bacterium | reverse complement strand
CGCGAGGTCAAGGTCATGATGATCGGCGGCGGTGCGGAAGAAATCATGAAGGAACTGGCCGCAAGGCAATTGGGACTATGAACTCGCAAATACCAGAATGACCACCGAAACCTTCGCTGAATTTGAACCCGACTTCATCACAGGACTGAAAGCGATATTTGAAGAAAGAATCGTCTTCAACAAAGTTCTGGGCCTGAAGATCCTTGCGCTGACACCCACCGGGGTGACGGGCCGGATCGACATGCGCCCCGAACTGATCGGCCACTACACGCACAACCGGCTGCACGGCGGCGTCATCAGCGCGGCGCTGGACGCCATGGCCGGGCTGGCCGTAATGGCTGCCCTCGGTGCCCGTCACATGGATGAGGAGCCGCTGCAACGTCTGCACCGCTTTGGCAAACTGGGCACCATCGACCTTCGGGTGGACTACCTGCGGCCGGCTATTGGCCAGCATTTCCTGTTGACAGCCGAAGTGATGCGTCTGGGGTCGCGCGTGGCCTCGGTCCGCATGGAGTTTCGGGGCGACAAGGGCGCGTTGCTGTCGACCGGGTCGGCCGCTTACATCGTTTCCTGACGACCGGCACCGGACGACGCCTGCTGGCCTTCGTCATCGAGGCGGAAAACCGTGCCTGTGAAACTCGAAATCGCCGCACGGTCGCTGTCGCGGACGACATCGACCCGGTACACCGCCAGCCGGCGTGAACGCGAGACCTCCGTGGCGCGGGCGTGCAACACGTCGCCGCTGCGTGCCGCCCGCTGGTAGGTGATGTGGGCATCAATGCCGGCGGCCTGTACGCCGTGGGAGTTGGATGCCAGCCCGAATGCGGTGTCGGCCAGTGTGAAAATCACGCCGCCGTGACAGGTTCCGTTGAAGTTGATGTGCTGCGGGCCCAGTGTCAGGCTCACGGTTGCATGGCCGGCGCCGGCCAGCGTGCAGGTAATGCCCATTGAGGCTGCAAAAGGGTCGGCAGCAGCAAGCCCCATGACCCGCACGAAAGCGTCTTGCGCAGACTGCTGCGTATCGGCGCCCGCGGCCCAGGCCGTCAGGCGCTGCCCCCGGCCTGCCGATGCGAGATGGGCGTCGACATGCCCGACCAGCGCAGCGATGCCCTCACCCGTGCGGGCGGAGCAGCAGACGACCGGCACCTGCCAGCTGCCAGCGGCTGCAGCGGCGCGCAGATGCAGCATGTCTTTCAGGTCGCGCGCGGCGTTTTCCGAGCCGGGGAGGTCCGCCTTGGTGACGGCCAGAACGTCGGCGATCTCCAGGATGCCCGCCTTGATCGCCTGGACATCATCACCCAGTCCAGGCGGGTTGGCGACGATCCGGGTGTCGGCCAGCCGCAGGATTTCGATCTCGGATTGCCCGGCGCCAACGGTCTCGACAATGACAATGTCAAAGCCGGCTGCGTCAAGCACGTCAACGATGACGCCTGTTGATCGCGACAGGCCGCCCGTATGACCGCGTGAAGCCACGGAGCGGATGAAGACGTCGGCATGGGTGCCGTGGTCGCCCATGCGCACGCGGTCACCCAGCACGGCGCCGCCGGTGATCGGGCTCGAAGGGTCGACCGCCACGACGGCGATGCGCTGGCCACGGGCCAGCAGGGCGCCCAGCAGCGCATGCACCAGTGTCGACTTGCCGGCACCCGGCGAGCCGGTGATGCCGAGTACATGCGCACGGCCCAGATGAGGTGCAAGCGCGGTCTGACACTGGCTGGCTGTGATCTCGCCGCGCTCGATGCGGCTGATCAGCCGCGCGATGGTTCGCCGGTCACCGGCCAGCAGTTCGGGTGACGCCAGCTGGCGGACTGTTGGAACAGACCGGTCGCTCACACGATTGCCTGAACGTCGCCGAACCCCATTTCGCGACGCAGCGTGTGGCAGATTTCCCCGTGCGTGCAGCCGGCTTGCGCCGCCTCGACCACCCGCCCGAAAATGTTGTCGTCGCTGACGCCGCTCGATCGCGCCAGCGCGTCCAGTGCCCGCTCGACGTCGGCCTGCGAACGCCGGGCCTTGTAAGCCTGGAACTCGGCGATGTGCGCCTCCATGCCTGCGCGGTCCGGGCGTGTGTTGATCGGGCGGGCGCGGCTGTCTTCATCGACCTGGTAGGCGTTGACCCCCACGACCGTCTGGGCGCCGGTATCCACCTGCTGCTGGAACTTGCGGGCTGATTCGCCGATCATGCGTTGCACCAGACCGGCCTCCACCGCCTTGTACATGCCGCCCGCCTTTTCGACAATGGCCATGTTGCGCTCGATTTCGGCTTCCATCTGATCGGTCAGCGTCTCGACATAGTAGCTGCCCCCCAGCGGGTCGATCACGTCGGTCAGGTGCGCTTCTTCGCGCAGCAGGTTCTGGGTGGCGATGGCGATGCGCGCGCCAAACTCGCTGGGCGTTGACAGCGCTTCGTCATAGGCATCGGTGTGCAGGGACTGCAGGCCACCGAGAATGCCGGCCATGGCTTGCACGGTCACGCGCGAAATGTTGTTCAGCGGTTGCTGGCGCGTCAGGTCCACGCCCGAGGTCTGGCCATGAAACTTGAAGCGCCAGGAACGCGGGTCTTTGGCGCCCAGGCGTTCGCGCGTGACGCGCGCCCAGATGCGCCGGGCGGCGCGGAACTTGGCGACTTCCTCGAAAAAGCTGATCGAGATGTCAAAGAAGAAGGTGAACCGGGGCAGGAAGTCGTCAGGCTTCATGCCGCGAGCGATGCAGTCCTCGGCATTCTGGATTGCTGTGGACAGCGTGAAGGCGACAGCCTCCGCCGGGTTTGCACCGGCCTGTTGCATGTGCTGCCCGACCACCGACATCGGGTTCCACCGCGGAACATGGCGGTTGCAGAACTCGATATGGTCGGTCAGGATGCGTCTCGCGCCCGGCAACGCGATGCGGAAGAACATGTGGTTGGCCACATAGTGGCTCAGGTAGTCGCTTTGATTGGAGGTGCCACTGATCGTTCGCCAGTCGGTTCCGCGCTTCTTCGCGGCTGCGAGCATGAAGGCCAGCAAGGTGAAGGGACTCGGATCGTTCATGGCGCAGGAGGTGGCGCCCAGGTCCACGCCCTGCAGGGCCCGATCCATGTGTTCGGTGGTGTTGACCACCACGCCGCAGGTGCCGAGCAACTCGATGTGCGATTCATCCATGTCGTAGCCGCGAAACACCGAGTTGCATGGAATCAGCGACACGGCGGTGGCGCCCTGGTTCAGTACATCGGTCAGACGGGCGTTGTAGTCGGCCGGCGTTCCCAGACCGATCAACTGACGCTGGGTCCAGGTTCGACCCCTGTGCATGGTTGCATAGATGCCGCGGGTGTAGGGCGGTTGACCGGGCAGATCCTCCGATTGGCGTTGTCCGCCGGCGCTCCAGTCCAGTGAGGTGTACAGCGGCTTGATGGGGATGCCCGAGCGGTTGCTGACGGCTTTGTCCACGCCGATGGTGGCGTCGTAGTCCTGTTTCCAGGCGGCCACTGCGTCGGCCTTGGCCAGCAGTTGGGGGTCAACAGCTTTGTTCATGGCGGTGCTCCAGAGTTGGCAGAGGGTCAGGCGGCAGCGCGACGGCTTCGCACGTCGGTAGCCAGGTCACGCACGCAGGTGGCAATCGCGGCCATGGAACTGCCCGGGTGGAATACGCGGGCGACCCCCGCTTCAAGCAGCATCTTCTCGTCCTCGTCGGGCACGATGCCGCCGACGATGACGGCCACATCGGCGAGGCCGGCTTCTTGCAGCGCAGCCATCAGTTTGGGCACGATCAGGTGGTCGGTCGCCAGCGACGATATGCCGATGACGTCGACGTCTTCCTCGGTCGCCAGCTTCACGACGGCCGAAATTTCCTGCCACGGCGGCGTGTAGATCACCTCCATGCCGGCATCGCGCAGCCCGGCAGCGACCACCCGGCTGCCACGGTCGTGCCCGTCAAAACCGATCTTGGTCACCAGAACCTTGGGTATCAGTGAATCTGTCATGCGACGATCTCCTCGCCCTGGCGCAGCAGGGCCACAAATTGACGGGCAATTGACCGCGGGCTGGAACGGCCGTCCGGGCGAAACCAGGTCTGGGACCAGTTCAGCGCGCCCATCAACATCAGCCGGAAGGCCCGGCGGTCGATGGACGCGGCCAGCGGCAAATCATTGACGATGGCGGCAAAGAGGGCCTCGTACTGGTTGCGCAAGTCGATCAGGCGCTCACTGGCGTCCGGAACGTCGGAGGGCCGCACCCGGATCACGACCTGCGCGTAATCATCATCTCGAAGAATGGCATCGAGATGCGCTTCGCAGGCGGCTTGCAAGCGGTCCCACGGATCGGCGATGCCGGAGATGGCTTGCAGCACGGCGCCGGAGATCTGCTCCACGCCCTTGATGTAGACCGCGATCAACAAGGCTTCCTTGGTTGCGAAGTGGCAGTAAAGCGAGCCTGGCAGCATGCCGGCGGATCCGGCAATGTTGCGCACCGACGTGCCGTCGAATCCCTGCGTACGAAACAGCCGGGCAGCCGCATTCAGGACCTGCGGCTGGCGGCTGTCGGCGTGCGGGGTGCGGGTGGATGTCGTCATGGCGGTAGCGGTTGCCCGAAGTTTAACAAACATTTGTTTGGTAAAGCGGGTGAGCGGGAATCGATTCTGCGCGGCAGGCGGGCGGTGCGAGGACCGGGAATTGGTTCTGAACATTCAAAAAAAATAGCAATAAATGTCGATTTGACGCTGGATAGAGGCCGAAAAGACGCAAAAAAGCCGCCCGAAGGCGGCTTGGGGGTAGCGAGTGCGCCGCAGCGCCCCGGCTTACTTGATGCTGATGTACGGCGAAATGACTTTCCAGCGCGCGTCCTGCAGTTGCGACAGGCGCACGGCGTTGCTGCCCAGGTGCTTGGTCGCGGAGAACGTCAGCTCGGAGCTGCCGAAGATGTCCGGCGGAACCGTCAGGCCTTCCATGGACTTGACGAAGCTGTCGGTGTTGAGGTTCGGGCCGGCCTTCTGGGCAGCCCGGATGAAGGTGTCGATCAGCGCGTAACCGTAGACCGAGAAGACGCTTGGATCTTCGTTGAACTTGGTCGTGTACTTGTTGGCCCAGAAGCGGATCGGCTGCGACGTCTCGTCGTTGTAGGGGTTCTGCACCGTCATGGTCGAGATCAGGCCGTCCATGGCCTTGCCGCCCAGCTTGTGGATCAGGTCGGTGTAGGACGCGCTGGAGCCCAGGAACACCGGGTTGTAGCCCAGTTTGCGGGCGGTGCCGATGGCGCCGATCGTCTCGCGGATGATGGTGCCCAGCACCACCATGTCGCAGTTCTCGGCCTTCAGCTTGGAGATCTGGGACGAGAAGTCGGTCGCACCGCGCTTGTAGGTGGTTTTTTCGGCCAAGCTCATGCCGGCGGCCTTCAGGCCGTCCTCGGCGCCCTTCATCACTTCCTGCCCGAACTCGTCGTCCTGGTACAGCGTGCAGACCTTCTTCGCGCCGTTCTCCTTCGCCACCTTGGGGGCGGCAAGCAGCATCTGGTCGTAGTAGGTCGCGGCAAAGGCCCACTTCAGACGGTTGACCGGCTCATACATTTCGCGAGCCGCCGTCACCGGGAAAAAGTTGATGACGTTCTTGTCGAACAGCACCGGGAAGGTGGCGACGTTCTGCGCCGTGCCCAGGTGACCGACCATGGCGAAGATCTTGTCCTGGTTGACCAGCTTCTGCGCCGCGAGCACGGCCTTCTTGGGGTCGTAGGCCGAGTCTTCGACCTTCAGCACGATCTTGCGGCCGTTGATGCCGCCCTGCTCGTTGACCTCTTCCACGCGCAGCATCATGCCGTTGCGGATGGCCTTGCCAAAACCGGCGATGGGGCCGGAAAGGTCCTGAATGGAGCCGAGGGTGATCTCGGTCTTGCTCACACCCTGGTTCGAGTTCTGGGCGCCAGCCAGCGTGCAGGCCAGCGCCAGGGCGCTGGCTGCGGCGATCTTCAGTTTCATTCGGTGTCTCCTGTTGAAAAATGGGGTTGGTTGCGTGCATTCTTGCCGCGCCCCGCCGCTTGTCAATCCGGCGTACCCCGAGGACGCGAGGCAGGAAAGGGTGGCGAACGCGCTTACCGGTCAGCGGTACATGGCGTCGATCTGGGCGGCGTATTTCTTCTCGACCAGTTTGCGCTTGAGCTTCATGGTCGGCGTCAGTTCTTCGTCTTCGGCGGTGAGCTGGGTTTCGAGCAGGTAGAACTTCTTGATCTGCTCGACCCGGGCAAACTTTTTGTTCACGTCGTCGATCACGCCCTGGATCAGCGCCTGCACCTCGGCGGCGAGGGTCAGGCTGGTGTAGTTGGAGAACGGCACATCGTTGTCCTGCGCGTATTTCTCGACGTTTTCCTGGTCGATCATGATGATCACCGTCAGGTAGGGGCGCTTGTCGCCGATCACCACCGCGTCAGTCACGTAGGGCGAGAACTTCAGTTCGTTCTCCAACTCGCTGGGGGTGACGTTCTTGCCGCCGGCGGTGATGATGATGTCCTTCATCCGGTCGGTGATGCGGTAGTAGCCATCGGCGTCGACCACACCGACGTCACCTGTGTGCAGCCAGCCATCGGCATCAATGGTCTCGGCCGTTTTTTCGGGCTGGTTCAGGTAGCCCTTGAACACATTCGGGCCCCGCACCAGGATCTCGCCGGTGGCCGGGTCCAGGCGCATCTCGTTGTAACCCGCCGCCGGTCCGATGGAGCCCGGCTTCATGCGGTCGGCCGGCACGCCGGTCGATGCGCCGCAGGTCTCGGTCATGCCCCAGACTTCCAGCATCGGTACGCCCAGCGCCAGGTACCACTTCACCAGCTCGGGTGAAATGGGCGCCGCGCCGGTCACCAGAAACCGGGCGTGGTGAATGCCGATCAGCTTGCGAGCGTTGTTCAGCGCGAGCCAGCGGGCCAGTGTGAATTTCAGCTTGAGCGCCGCGCTGACGGGTTGGCCGGCCAGCACGAGATCGGCAATGCGCGTGCCCACGCCAATCGACCAGGCATAGGCCGCCTGCTGCAGCGGACCGGCCTCCTTCAGCGCAATCATCACGCCGGAATAGAACTTTTCCCATACGCGCGGCACCGCAGTGAAGACGGTGGGTGCGATTTCGCGCACGTTCTCCGGCACGGTTTCGGGGTTCTCCACGAAGTTGAGTTTGGCGCCGGTGTAGAGCGAGAAATACTCGCCGCCCATGCGCTCGGCGATGTGGCACAGCGGCAGAAAGCACATGCACTCGTCATTCTCGTCGCGCGAAATCAGCGTGTTGTAGCCGCGCACGGTATAGGTGAGTCCGCCATGGGTGTGCATCGCACCCTTGGGTTTGCCGGTGGTGCCCGAGGTATAGACCAGGATCGCCACGTCCTGCGCAGTGCAGGCCCGGGCGCGCTGCATCAGCGCTTCGGGATGCGCCGCGTTCCAGGCGCGACCAAGTTCGCGCAGCGCGTCCAGGCTGATCACGCCCGGATCGTCCAGCTCGCGCAGGCCCTCCAT
>JACSRS010000144.1 GCA_014879655.1 Burkholderiaceae bacterium | reverse complement strand
GGGCACCGGCGGTGCGCTGTTGGCGATGGCCGAACTGAGCGCGGTGCGCACCGAGTCGATCAGCGGCTCTTCGATCTGACTGCCAGCCATCGCCGTTTGCGGCACCAGCAACGCTCCCAACGCCGCCAGCCCCGGCCCCGCAGGTAGCAAGGCTGTCGACAGCAAGGCTAGAGATTGGCGCCGCCCGATCGGCGGCCGGCGCAACGCGCCCCGAACCGGTTTCGCCGGTGCGACGGGATGCCGGTTTCGTCCGCTCACGCGCCCGCAGTTTGGCGCGCAGCGAGCGCGCGCATGACAAATGCAAACATTTCGGTTGCCGGCACCTTGATGGCGGCGCTGTCGCGCCTGTGCTGATATTCCAGCTGGCCGTCCTTCAGCCCCCGGTCGGAGATCACGACACGGTGCGGCACACCGATCAGCTCCCAGTCGGCAAACATCGCACCCGGGCGCTCGCCGCGGTCGTCGAGGATCACGTCCACGCCGTTGTCACGCAGCTGGTCGTGCAGTTTTTCGGCGGCTGCCTTCACGTCGGCGTTGCGGTCCATGCCGATCGGGCAGACAACCACGGTAAAGGGCGCAATCGCGTCGGGCCAGATGATGCCGCGCTCGTCATGGTTCTGTTCGATGGCGGCGGCCGGCAGCCGCGTGATGCCAATGCCGTAACAACCCATCTCAAACAGCGCGGGCTTGCCGTCTTCGGCCAGAAAGGTCGCGTTCATGGCCTGGCTGTACTTGGTGCCGAGATAGAACACGTGTCCGACCTCGATGCCGCGCTCGATCGCCAGCCGGCCCTTGCCGTCCGGCGACGGGTCGCCTTCCAGCACGTTGCGCAAGTCGGCAACCAGGGCCGGCTCGGGCAGGTCGCGCCCCCAGTTCACCCCGGAAAGGTGGAAATCCTCTTCATTGGCGCCGCAGATCCAGTCCGCCATCAGCGCGACCTCGCGATCGGCAACCACTGTTACCGGCTTTTTCAGGCCGATCGGCCCCAGATAGCCCGGCCTGGTGCCAAAGTGGTCGACGATCTCGGCAACCGTGGCAAAGCGGAAGCCGTTGTCCAGGCCCGGTACCTTGCCCACCTTTACCTCGTTCATGTCATGGTCGCCCCGCAGCAGCAGCAGCCAGATCCGGCTCCCGACGATGGCGCCTTGAGCGTCGGTGACATCGGTCGCCAGCACCAGCGACTTCACGGTGGTCGTCAGCGGCACACCCAGCAATTGCGCGACGTCGGCGCAGGTGCTCTTGCCCGGGGTTGGCACGCGCGTCAGGGTTTCGGCGGCTGCCGCGCGCGGCCCTTGTGGCGCCCGTGCTTCGGCTTTTTCCATGTTGGCCGCGTATTCGCTGTCCGGGCAATAGACGATGGCATCTTCGCCTGTGGCGGCGATCACCTGGAATTCTTCCGACAGGTCGCCACCGATGGCGCCGCTGTCAGCTGCCACCGCGCGGTAGGTCAGGCCGAACCGGTCGAAGATGCGCCGGTAGGCAGCGGCCATCACCTGGTAGCTGGCCTTGGCTGCGGCCTGGTCGCGGTCGAAGCTGTAGGCATCCTTCATCGTGAACTCGCGCCCGCGCATCAGGCCGAACCGCGGACGGCGCTCATCACGAAACTTGGTCTGGATCTGATAGAAGTTTTTCGGCAACTGCCGGTAGCTGCGCAGCTCCTGGCGGGCGATATCCGTGATCACTTCCTCGCTGGTCGGCTGCACGACAAAGTCGCGGCCGTGCCGATCCTGTATGCGCAGCAACTCGGGTCCCATCTTCTCGAACCGCCCGGTCTCCTGCCACAACTCGGCGGGCTGCACCACGGGCATGGTCAGTTCCACAGCGCCGGCGCGGTCCATCTCGTCGCGCACGATAGCCTCGACCTTGCGAATCACCCGCAGCCCCATCGGCATGTAGCTGTAGATGCCGGCGCCGAGCTTCTTGATCAGACCGGCGCGCATCATCAGCTGGTGGCTGACCACTTCGGCATCGGCGGGCGCTTCACGAAGCGTGGAAACGAGAAACTGGCTGGCTTTCATGGCGGATTCAGTCGGATGTCGGAGCGGCCGGCAAGGGTCGAACCCCTTGATGCACGTGATGCGCCGTGCATAATGGCCAAAGTTACAAATTTGGGGTTTGATTATGCTTGACCGGGATGGCTTCAGGCCAAACGTCGGCATCATCCTGCTCAACCAGAGAAACCAGGTGTTCTGGGGCAAGCGAATCCGCACCCACAGCTGGCAGTTTCCGCAAGGTGGTATTGACCGGGGTGAGTCCCCCGAACAGGCGATGTACCGGGAGCTGCACGAGGAAGTGGGCTTGCACCCGCAGCACGTGCGCGTCGTGGCCCGTACCCGCGACTGGTTGCGCTATGAGGTGCCTGACCGCTACATCCGGCGCGATGCCCGCGGCCACTACAAGGGGCAAAAACAGATCTGGTTCCTGCTCCAGCTGGTCGGACACGACTGGGATCTGAACCTCAGGGCCACCACGCATCCTGAATTCGATGCCTGGCGCTGGAACGACTACTGGGTGCCGCTGGACGTGGTCGTTGAATTCAAGCGTGGCGTTTATGAAATGGCGTTGACCGAACTGGCGCGCTTTTTGCCGCGCCAGGACCATCGCAATCGCTACCTGCGCGGCGGTTTTCGCCAGCGCGACGGCGACTCGGAAAAGGGGCTGGCTCCATTTGCAAGCCATGTTTTCGAACTGCCCCCCGGGGCCAGCTTTGAGCCCGACCCGCAGACCAGCCAGCCGGCTCCAAACGACGAGGTCCCTCCCCGTGCACCTTGCTGACCGTCGATGGCTTGTGCTCGCGATGGCTGCGGTTTTTTCATCAACCGCTGCGTTCGCCCAGTTTTTTTCTCCGGATCCCGAATGGCGTGAGAGCCAAGTGCCGCCGCCACCGGCTTTTGATGTGAAGCGGTTGCTTTTCGTCGAGAGCCCGGTCGCGTCTTCGCTGAAGTTCGGCATCGATCCCGACACGCTGGTGATCACGCCCGATGGCGTGGTGCGCTACGTGATGGCGGCGCTGGGCCCCACCGGGGCGCAGAACGTGTTCTACGAAGGTATCCGATGCAACACCGGCGAATACCGGATCTACGCCCGCCACAATCCCGAGTCCGGCTGGTCGACGGTTGCCGACTCGGACTGGCGCTCAATCAAGGGCTCGGCGGCAACCCGACACGCACTGTCCTTTGCCCTGTCGGCCGTCTGTACAGGCGCCGCGCCGACCTCGCCAGTCAGCGCCATCGTGCATGCGCTCCGAACGGGCGTTGCTCCCGGCATGAACCAGTAGCAGCCAGCAACAGGCGTCAGATCAGCGGATCAGCACCATGTTGTCGCGGTGAACCATCTCAGGTTCCGCGACGTAACCGAGCAAAGCTTCGAATTCGCCAGAGGGCTTGCGGCACAGCAGACGGGCTTCCGCACTGGCATAGTTGGCCAGGCCCCGAGCCACTTCGGCACCGTCGGGACCGCGCACGGCTATCACATCGCCGCGGGAAAATCGGCCTTCCACGCCCGTCATGCCGATCGGCAACAGGCTCTTGCCTTCTTCGCGCAGCTTGCGGGCCGCCCCTTCATCGACCAAGACAGCGCCCCGCAATTGCAGGTGGTCGGAAATCCACTGCTTGCGCGCCTGCTTCTTGGCGGTCTGCGCCGTCAGCAGCGTGCCGATGGCTTCGCCCTGCATCAGTCGGATCAGCACGTCGGGCTCCCGACCCCATGCGATCACTGTCGACGCACCCGATCCAGCGGCGCGTTTGGCCGCCAGAATCTTGGTGATCATGCCGCCACGACCGATGCTGGAGCCGGCACCGCCCGCCATCGCCTCGAGCGCCGGGTCGCCCGCCAGCGCCTCATGCACGAAGCGCGCGTCCGGCAGCTTGCGCGGATCAGCGGTGTACAGGCCTTTCTGATCGGTCAGGATCACCAGCGCATCGGCCTCGACCAGATTCGCAACCAGCGCCCCCAGCGTGTCGTTGTCTCCGAATTTGATTTCGTCGTTCACAACGGTGTCGTTTTCGTTGATGACCGGAACAACCTTCAATTTCAGCAAGGTGTACAGCGTCGAGCGCGCATTCAGGTAGCGCTCGCGATCGGCCAGATCCGCATGCGTCAGCAGGACCTGCGCGCTGCGCAGACCGTTTTCGCGCAGCATGGTCTCGTAGCGCTGGGCCAGGCCCATCTGCCCAACAGCCGCTGCAGCCTGCAGTTCATGGACTTCGTGGGGCCGACGCGTCCAGCCCAGCCGCTTCATGCCTTCGGCAATGGCGCCGCTGGAAACCATGACCACTTCACGGCCGTCACGAGCCAGCGCACCGAGCTGGCGGCACCACTCGCCAATGGCGGCGTCATCCAGGCCGCGGCCGTCGTTGGTCACCAGGCTGGAACCGACCTTGACGACGATCCGTTGTGCATCGCGCATGACTGTCGACATTGACCGGCCGTTGCTGTTGATCTGCGACATGGGAATTCAGCTAGAAAGCCCCTTTGCGGGGAGGTTGGGAAACCGACTCGCTCAGGCGTCGGGGGCCACCGGAAAACGCGGATCGACCTCTGCCGGCGCCTGTTCAGCTGTCTGGCTGGCCTTGATGTGGAGAAAGACGGCCTGGGTCAGCGCCTCGCAGCCTTCGCGCGTCAGGGCCGAGATCTCGAAAACCGGCCCCTTGTAGCGCAGCCGCTTGACGAAGTCTCGCACCAGCGCCTCCCGCTTGGACGCATCGATCATGTCCAGCTTGTTCAGCACCAGCCAGCGTGGCTTCTCGAACAGTTTCTTGTCGTACTTCTTCAGTTCCGCGACAATGGCGCGTGCCTGCGCAACCGGATCGACACCGTCGTCGAACGGCGCCATGTCGATCACATGCAGCAGCAGTCGGGTGCGCTGCAGGTGGCGAAGAAACAGATGACCCAGCCCGGCACCATCCGACGCGCCTTCGATCAGGCCCGGGACGTCGGCCATCACAAAGCTCTGTTCCGGCCCGACCCGCACCACTCCCAGATTCGGATGCAAGGTGGTGAACGGATAGTCGGCGACCTTGGGCCGCGCGTTGGAGACGGCCGCAATCAGCGTGGATTTTCCAGCATTGGGCATGCCCAGCAAGCCCACGTCAGCCAGCACCTTCAGCTCCAGCTTCATGCTCTTGCGCTCGCCCGGCCAGCCCGGCGTTTTTTGCCGGGGCGCGCGGTTGATTGCGCTCTTGAAGCGCATGTTGCCGAAACCGCCGTCGCCGCCTTTGGCGATGAGAACCGGTTCGCCCGGCGTCAGCAACTCGTAGAGGACTTCGCCGGTCTCGGCATCGGTGAAAACCGTTCCGACAGGCACCTTCAGAGTGATGTCGTCTCCCGCCGCACCGAACATGTCCGAACCCATGCCGTGCTGACCCCTCTTGGCTTCATGCCGGCGGGAGTAGCGAAAGTCGACCAGTGTGTTCAGACTGGGATCGGCAACTGCGTAGACATGGCCACCGCGCCCGCCGTCGCCGCCATTGGGGCCGCCGAACTCCTTGTATTTCTCATGCCGGAACGAGACGCACCCCGCCCCGCCGTCACCAGCGATGACGTCGATATAGGCTTCATCCACGAATTTCATGAGACACCAAGTTTACAGACCGCTCCAGCGGAGCCAAAAAAAAGAAGCCCCGACAATGCGGGGCTCCGGTGAAAAAACAGCCAGCTTCAGGCTGCAGGCGTCACATTCACCGTGTGCTTGTTCATCGATCCCTTGATGGCGAAAGACACATGGCCGTCCACCAGCGAGAACAAGGTGTGATCCTTGCCGACCCCGACATTCACACCCGGGTGAAACCGCGTACCGCGCTGGCGCACGATGATGGAACCCGCGCTGATCAATTCACCGCCGAACGCTTTCACGCCCAGCATCTTGGGCTTGGAATCGCGCCCGTTTCGCGTTGAGCCGCCGCCTTTTTTCTGTGCCATGACCTGCGCTCCTTAAACTGCAATTTCACCGATTTGCAGTTCGGTGAACTGCTGACGGTGACCCTGGCGTTTCTGGTAATGCTTGCGACGGCGCATCTTGAAGATGCGAACCTTGTCATGCTTGCCGTGAGCAAGCACGGTGGCTTTGACCGTTGCGCCGGACACCAGGGGCGAGCCGACTTTCAGTTCCGCGCCGCTGCCGACTGCCAGAACCTGATCGATCACGATTTCCTGGCCTACGTCCGCAGCAATCTGTTCTACTTTAATTTTTTCGCCGGCAGCAACACGATACTGTTTGCCACCGGTTTTTATGACCGCGTACATGTAAACCTCTTCAATGAGTTCAGTGGACGGATTTCCACCGAGCCTGCGAGTATAGCATCACGCGACTTTTTTCGGCAGCACCCGATAAGGTCAGCTTCACACACATCGCCCTCTTTATAATCGCCCAACATTCCGGCATCGAACGCCCTTGTCCGTCCCGACACCCTCCATCTCCCGCACACTGTCCCTTGTCGCCAATGATCTGGTGGAAGTAGACAAAGTCATTGCCAGTCGGCTCGCCTCTGACGTGCCGCTCGTCGGCGAGGTTTCCCGCTACATCATTTCGGCGGGCGGCAAACGGTTGCGGCCGGTACTGCTGCTGCTGACCTGTGGCGCATTGGGCTTCACGGCGCCGCAACGCCACAACCTTGCTGCCGTGGTGGAGTTCATTCATACCGCGACGCTGCTGCACGATGACGTGGTGGACGAGTCCACACTGCGGCGCGGCCGGGCGACGGCCAACGAATCTTTCGGCAACCCAGCCAGCGTGTTGGTGGGCGACTTTCTGTACTCTCGCGCTTTCCAGATGATGGTAGAAACCAACAACATGCGCGTGATGGCCATACTTGCCGACGCGACAAACGTCATCGCCGAGGGAGAAGTGCAGCAGTTGATGAACATGCACGACGCCGACCTGGATGAATTCGCCTACCTTCGCGTGATTCGCTCCAAGACAGCCAAACTGTTCGAGGCCAGCGCCCGCCTTGGTGCCGTGCTGGCCGGCAGCACGGCCGAGATTGAAGACGCTTGCGCGACCTACGGCCAAGCGCTGGGCACCGCTTTTCAGGTGATCGACGATGTGCTGGACTATGCGGGAGATGCGGGCGAACTGGGCAAGAACCTGGGCGACGATCTGCGCGAAGGCAAGGTGACCCTGCCCCTGATCGTAGCCATGCAGCGCGGGGACGCGCGCCAGCGCGAGCTCATCCGATCGGCCATACAAACCGGTGCCGTTGAGGCATTGCCGGCCATCATGGACATTGTCAGGAAGACTGGGGCGCTTGAAGCTACTTTGTTGGCGGCCCAGGCAGAGGCGCAGCGCGCCGTTGATGCGGCCAGGCTCTTGCCGGTCAACGAGCACTCTTCGGCTTTGCTACAATTGGCGGTTGAGCTTTTGCAGCGACGCCAGTGACAAAATAACTGGGCCGTTTTTGCATCGGGGTGTAGCTTAGCCTGGTAGAGCGCTACGTTCGGGACGTAGAGGCCGGAGGTTCGAATCCTCT
>JACSRS010000172.1 GCA_014879655.1 Burkholderiaceae bacterium | reverse complement strand
GTGGTGGCCAGCATCGGGCCGGCGCGGCTGCTGGAGATGTTTGAGGTCATGGCCGGGCTCGAAGCCATGTGCGCCCGCCTGGCAGCCCGGCGGATGAACGATGCCGAACGCCAGAACCTGGCGCTGGCGCACGAGCGCTGCGCGGCGGTGCAGGGCGACCTGGACGCCTATTTCGCCAGCAACGAGCTGTTTCACGCTGCCATCTACGCCGGCAGCCACAACGACGTGCTGATCGAACAGACCAGCCAGATGCACCGGCGCCTGCGCCCCTACCGGCGGCTGCAGCTTCGCGTGCGCGACCGCGTGCGCTCTTCCTGCGCCGAACACGCCGCCATCGTCAAAGCCATCACCGACGGCGATGCCGACGGCGCCGCGCAGGCGCTGCAAGACCACGTGACGGTACAGGGCGAGCGCTTTGGCGACCTGCTGGCGTCGATGCGATCACTGCACCCGGAGCCGGCGCACGCCTGACCGGTTGCGGCCGGCTCAGGCCGGCTTAAGTATCGGCTCCGACAATTCCCGGACAGTCGGTGCAGCATCCTGAGGGGCCGATCGCTCCGCCAGCGATTGTTCGCCGGCCGACTCACTGATTTGGGGGCAGCATGGAACCAGTTCAAACCGCACCAGCGTTGCCGAAACCGCAGGCACGCTTCAAGGTCCTGAAGATCAGCCTGGCGCAGCTGGTCGGCGAGGTCTACGCGGCCGCTCCGGCGCCCGTGCGCCGCCGGCTGCTGGCGTATCTGCTCAGGCCGCTGGGTGTGCTGGCGCTGGTGAGCATCGCCGATGGCATCTTCGCGAAAATCCTGTTTCGCGGTGGCGCGCCAGACCTGCAGGTGCATCCTGACGATGTGAACCGCATCCGGTCCAGCGATATCAGCGCGCTGGTGGACCGGGTGCAGCAAGTGAGCGTCGATGCTGTCGACGGACTGGCCAGCATCGTGGCGGCCTCGCCGATGATGGCGACTTCAGCCGCCGCTGCCGTGCTGGTGGCCGTACTGGTACAGCGCGCCAGCACCCGGCGCGCGGCGCATCTGACTTGGGGCGGCGACCCCGATTTCGAACCGCCGCGCTGACCTCGACTCACCACGCCGCGAACTTCACGCCGCATCTATCGGCCCGCCGTCGCCACCGCGACGCCCTGCGGACCGCCCGCCGCTATCCTTCCGGTTTCGCCCACACCCGCCGGCCAGCCGCCGCACGGCCCGCGCAAACTGAAGGAGCACCCCGTGAACGTATCCCTCACCCGCTACCAGCTGCAGGACAGCATCGCCACCGTCACGATGGACGACGGCAAGGCCAATGTGATGAGCGTGGCGATGCTGGGCGAGATCAACGCCGCGCTGGACCGCGCCGAGGCCGACCGCGCCGTGGTGGTGGTGCTGCGCGGGCGGCCGGGCATGTTTTCGGGCGGTTTTGATCTGTCGGTCTTCAAGCGCGAGCCGGCCGAGCAGCTGGCCATGCTGACCGCCGGCGCGCGCCTGAGCGAGCGGCTGCTGGCTTTTCCGCACCCGGTGCTGGCGGTGTGCACCGGCCATGCGATTGCAATGGGCGTTTTCGTGCTGCTGTCAGCCGACGTGCGGCTGGGCGCGGAAGGGGCTTTTCGAATCCAGGCCAACGAGGTGCAGATCGGCATGACGCTGCCCCGCTTTGCGCTGGAGGCCTGCCGCCAGCGGCTGACCCCGACGCACTACAACCTGGCCGCCGGCACCGCCCTGCCTTACACGCCGTCCGAGGCGGTCGCGGCCGGTTTTCTGGATGCGCTGGCGCCGCCGGAGGCACTGGATGAAGCCGCACAGCAGCACGCCACGCGGCTGGCCGGCCTGAGCCGCGAGGCCTTCAGCGCCACCCGGGTGCGCCTGCGGGCGCAGACGCTGACGGCGATGGCCGCTGCCATCGACGCCGATGTAGCGGACTGGCGTCAGCGGCTGGTTGGCGCGGCCTGACCGGCTGGCCCCGCCGCCTGACCTGCGCCTTCCCCGCGCTTCACGTCCGCCTCACCCCCGCATCAACGCCTCGATCTCGTCGGCCTTCACCGGCACGGCGCGCGAGATCAACTCGCAACCGGTGTCGGTGACGATGGCGTCGTCTTCGATGCGGATGCCGATGTTCCAGAACGCCTTCGGGATGCCGTCGCTGGGACGCACATACAGGCCAGGCTCGATGGTCAGCGCCATGCCGGCGCGCAGGATGCGGCTGGGGCGGTCGCGGATGGTCTCGCCGCTGAGCGGGTCTTTGCGCTCGCTCACCTGGCCCATTTCGGACGGTTCGACGTAGCTGCCGCAGTCGTGCACGTCCATGCCCAGCCAGTGGCCGGTGCGGTGCATGTAGTGGGCGAAGTAGTGGCGGTGGTGGATGGCGTCTTCCAGCGTGCCGTGCTGGTCCCTGTCGAGCAGCTTCAGGTCGAACATGCCTTGTGTCAGCACCTTCACGGCGGCTTCGTGCGGGTCGGTGAAGCGCGCGCCGGGCCGGGTGGCGGCGATGGCGGCTTCCTGACTGGCCAGCACCAGTTCGTACAGCGCGCGCTGCGGGCCGGTGAAACGCCCGTTGGCCGGGAAGCTGCGGGTGATGTCGCTGGCGTAGCCGTCGAGCTCGCAGCCGGCATCGATCAGCACGATGTCGCCGTCGCGGATGGGCGCGTCGTCGGCGCGGTAGTGCAGCACGCAGGCGTTGGCGCCCCCGGCCACGATGGAGCCATAGGCCGGGTACTGCGAGCCGTGCTGGCGAAATTCATGCAGCAGCTCGGCGTCCAGGTGGTACTCGCGCACGTCTTCTCCAGCGCGCAGCATGGCAGCGCAGCGCTGCATGGCGCGGATGTGGGCGCGGGCACTGATCTCGGCGGCGCGGCGCATCACATCCTGTTCATATGCGTCTTTCACCAGCCGCATTTCATCGACGATGGCGCACAGGTCACGCTGCGCGTCGGGGCACAGAACGCCATAGCGCACGCGGGCACGCACCGCGTTGAGCCAGCCATCGACACGGCCTTCCAGAGCACTGTGGGTAGCAAACGGATACCAGACCGTCGAGGTGTTTTCCAGCAGCCGCGGCAGGCGCTGGTCGAGCTCGCTCACCGAAAAGGCGGCGTCGACACCCAGCGCCTGCGGCGCGGCATCGGGCCCGAGCCGGATGCCGTCCCAGATTTCGCGCTCCAGGTCCTTCGGCTGACAAAACAGCGTGGTGCGGCCGTCGGCCGCAATCACCAGCCAGGCGTTGGGCTCGGCAAAGCCGCTGAGGTAATGGAAGTAGCTGTCGAAGCGGAACAGGAAATCGCTGTCGCGGTTGCGCTGGCGCTCCGGCGCGGTCGGGATGATGGCGATGCCGCCCGCCCCGAGCTGGGCGGAGACTCGGGCGCGGCGTGCGGCGTAGAGTGAAGAATTCATCAGGGAGCTTCCACAGTGGTGTCAGGGGGGTCGGCATTGATCTGTGCCAGCCGCTCAGGCGTGCCGACGTCGGTCCAGGGGCCGGTGTACAACTCGGCGCTGACCTGCCCGGCGTCAATGGCCGCGCGCAGCAACGGCGCCAAAGGCGCGACGACGCCGTCCGGATTGCCCGGCGCAATGGCACACCCGGGCGGCTCGAACAGCGCGCGCCGGTACAGCGCAATGGTGCTGAAGGTGTGACGGGGTTCGCCGGCCTGCGCGGGCTGGTTCAGCGCCTGAAACACCCCGGCGTCGCCGCCATCGGGCAAGGGCGCGCCCAGCGCGAAGTCGCCGCCGGGGTTGTGCGCCGGATTGGGCACCAGCCACAGGTGGGCCAGCATGCCGCTGGCGGCAAAGCGCTGCAGCGCGGCGCGGGTGAACGGGAATCCGGGCGCAAAGACGTCACCGGCCGCGACCCAGAAGATTTCGTCCAGCAGCGGCAGCGCGCGGGAAATGCCGCCTGCGGTTTCCAGCGCGTAACCGAAGTCGGCACCTTCCTTTGAGTAGGCAACCTGCACACCACCCAGTTTTGATAGCGACTCATCACCATTCGACGCTGGGTTTTGGCCAAAATGATCTGAAATCTGCTCGCCGAGCCAGTCGGTATTGACCACCTGGCGGGTGAAGCCGCCGGCCGCCAGCGACTCCATCGCCCACTGCATCAGCGGCTTGCCGTGCACCGGCAACAGGGGTTTGGGGCAGGTATCCGTCAGCGGCCGCATGCGCTGGCCACGGCCGGCTGCCAGGATCAGGGCCTGAGCCGGGAATTCTGAGCTGGATGGCGCCGCCTGCATCGCCCGAATTATCGGGGCGCTGCCACCGGCCGGCGCGGGTGAGGGATTTGCAGCGCCGGGCGAGCCGGCACGCCGCCGGTCACTTCGCGGGTGAAAAGATCGTTTTCCAGTCGTTCTTCATGCTGATCAGACCCCAACCCATGGCCTGGTACTGGTTCAACCCTTCGTCGAGCTTGCCGACGGCAGACTGGCGGTCATAGGCGTATTCACGCACCGCGTCATCGTGGTGCACGAACATGCCCAGGCGCTTGCCGCTGCCGGCGGTGGTCCACTGCAGCATCTGGAAGTCACCGTCACTGTTGCCGAAGGCGGCAATCGGGCGCTTGCCGATGATCTGCGCGATGGCGATCGGCTTGCCTTCCTTGTCGTCGTTGAACTCCAGCGGAGCCTGCATCTGCACCGACGGCTTGCCGCCCGTGACCTCAAAGGCGAACTTCTGGCGCGAACCGATCACCTGCTCGTTCGGGACGCCGTACACCGGCAGCGTGAAGGCGCGCATGAAGTCCACCGTGCCGCCCGAGACAATGTAGGTCTTGAAGCCGTTGGCACGCAGGTAGGCCATCAACTCCTGCATCGGCTGGTAGGTCAGCTCGGTGTAGGGGCGCTTGAAGCGTGCGTCTTTCCCGGTCTGCAGCCACTGCTTGACGATGCCTTCGAATTCTTCCGGCGTGGTGCCGCTCTGGGCCGCACCCAGCATTTCAAGCAGTCCCCTGGTGCCCGAGACCATCACACCCTTCATGTCACCGGCGAGCAGCGACTTGTAGGGTTCGGTAGTCTTCCATTCCGGGTGCTGCGGCGCCAGGGCGCGGATGCGGTCGAACACGAACACCACCTGGGTGTACATCGGGTACTCCAGCCACAAGGTGCCGTCGTTATCGAAGGTGGCGATGCGGTCTGCCGGTGCAACGTAGTCCTTGCTGCCTTCCGTGGTGACGGCCTTGACGAAGTCGGTGATGCGCTGCTTGTTCGCGCCCTCGTTCCAGGACGGCAGCGGGTCTGTACCCGACGGCGCGGGGGCCATCGGCGCGCAAGCCGACAGCGCAATGGATGCGGCGACGGCGGCCAGCCAGCGGCGGCGGGTCAGTGAAAAAAGTGAGGTGGCAATTGACATGGGTTTCCTTTTGGGTTGATGCAACGCAGATGCGTGCCCGAAGACCGGGATTCGGTGGCATCAGGGTCGCATCCGTCACCGGCCAGAAGCGAAGTGCCGATGCCATCAGAAACTTGGTCCTCTGTCACCTGACCGAAAAAAGTCTACCAAAGGCCCGGCGCCTGCATTGATCTGCCGCCAACGGCGTTTGCCCATCCCCCGGACATGAGGTTCAGCTACTCCACCTGCCCGCGATGCAGTTGATGGCGGCTGGCGTGCGCGGGCTGGAACAGCGCGATCAGCGCATCCATCAGCGCCTGCGCGCGCGCCGAGTGGTCACCACCGAAATTGCAGACGTATACGTCCAGCGTCACGCCGCGCTGCTCCGGCCAGGTGTGCACGCACAGGTGGCTTTCGGCCAACAGAACCACTGCGGTGACGCCGCCGGGACCGAGAGGTGACGCAGGGAAGCTGTGAAACAGCTGGTTGACCGCCTGCAGGCCGGCAGCGCGAACAGCCTCGGTGCAGGCGCCGCACAAGGCCTCGGCATCAAGCAGCCAGCGCGCATCGCAGCCGCATTGCTGCAGATCGGCGGTGAGGTGTAGGCCTTGCATCGGCTGCACTTTAAGCCAGTTTTCGCGCCGCTCCGTGAAGCCGTCTGAACGACGCGATGCGGGTCCATCCGGGTCGATCAGATTGACCCCGGTAAAATACGGGGTTTCCCCTGACACCACCGGAGCCGCCTCACATGGCAAACCCCCGACAGATGGCCAACGCGATTCGCGCGCTGGCAATGGACGCCGTTCAACAAGCCAACTCCGGTCACCCCGGCGCTCCCATGGGCATGGCCGACATGGCTGTGGCCTTGTGGGGCAATCAGCTGCGCCACAACCCGCGCAACCCCGGCTGGATCAACCGCGACCGCTTTGTGCTGTCCAACGGCCATGGTTCGATGCTGCTGTACGCGCTGCTGCACCTGACCGGCTACAAGCTGCCGATGCAGGAGTTGAAGAACTTCCGCCAGCTGCACAGCAAGACGGCCGGCCACCCGGAATACGGCATCACGCCGGGCGTGGAAACCACCACCGGCCCGCTGGGCCAGGGCATTACCAATGCGGTGGGCATGGCGCTGGCCGAAAAGCTGCTGGCTGCCGAGTTCAACCGCAAGGACGGTGACGTCGAACATACGGTGGTGGACCACCACACCTACGTCTTCATGGGCGATGGCTGCCTGATGGAGGGCATCAGCCACGAAGCGTGCGCGCTGGCCGGCGCCTGGAAGCTGAACAAGCTGATCGCGCTGTATGACGACAACGGCATCTCCATTGACGGCCAGGTGGCACCCTGGTTCATCGACAACACCGCCCTGCGCTTTGCCGCCTACGGCTGGAACGTCATCGGCCCGATCGACGGCCAGGACAGCGCCGCTGTGACGCAAGCCATTGCCGACGCAAAAAACAGCGCCGACAAGCCCACTCTCATCATCTGCAAGACGCATATAGGCTTTGGCTCTCCGAACCGCGTCGACACGGCCAAGGCCCACGGCGAGCCACTCGGCGCAGAGGAAATCAAGCTCACCCGCGAAGCACTGGACTGGCCGCACGCGCCTTTCGTGATCCCCAAAGAGGTGTACGCCGACTGGGACGCCAAGGCCAAGGGCCAGGCGGCCGAGTCCGCGTGGAACGACCGCTTTGTCGCCTATCGCAAGGCCTACCCCGAGCTGGCGCGTGAACTCAAGCGCCGCATGGCGGGCGAACTGCCCAAACACTTTGCCCAGACGGCGGTGGACGCCACCATCACCGCGCACGGCAAGGCCGAGACCGTGGCTTCGCGCAAGGCCTCGCAGATCGCGCTGGAAGCCTTCACGGCCGCACTGCCCGAGATGCTCGGCGGCAGCGCCGACCTGACCGGCTCCAACCTGACCAACACCAAGTCCACCCCGGCGCTGCGCATGGACCTGTCCGGCGACGTGGTCAAGACCGAAGACGGCCGGATCGGTCGCCACATCAACTACGGCGTGCGCGAGTTTGGCATGGCGGCCATCATGAACGGCGTGGCGCTGCACGGCGGCTACATCCCCTATGGCGGCACCTTCCTGACGTTCAGCGACTACAGCCGCAATGCCATCCGCATGGCTGCGCTGATGAAGCTGCGCGTGATCCACGTCTTCACGCACGACTCCATCGGTCTGGGCGAAGACGGCCCG
>JACSRS010000148.1 GCA_014879655.1 Burkholderiaceae bacterium | reverse complement strand
ACCCGCCTCGTGCTGGGTCAGCACCAGCGCCACGCCAAAGGTGGCGGCGGCGGTCAGCGCAAACGCCACACCCACGCCGATGCGGCCCCACTGGTCGGCCACGCCCAGGCCCGAAGCCGCGCCCAGCACGTCCAGCGCCAGTGCAAGGCCGAACAGCAGCACCGGCATGGCGATCAGCACGGCGCGCTCGGGCCGGTGCTGGTAGAGCAGGCGCGCCCATAGCGCCGTCCACAGCGGGTAGGTGTTGAAGGCCAGCAGTGCGAGGGCCACCGGAAGCCGCGCCACGGCGGCATACAGGCACAGGCTCTGGATGCCCACCAGCAGCCCGATGATCGGCAGCGCGCGGCGGTGCCGGGCGGTCAGCCTGACGCGCACGCCTTGCACCAGCAGCAGCACGGCCAGCACTGCCGCCGTGATCAGGCTGCGAAACGCCACCGCCGTGGCCACGTCCACCCCGTTGTTGAAGGCCAGCCGCGCCGCCACGTGGTTGGCGCCCATCATCAGGGCGATGGTGAGCAGCGTGGCGAACGCGGCGCCGGAGAGGGAGCGGGTGGTCATGGATAACTTTTGCCCGGTAGGTGCCCTATTGCACCAGCGTCATGCCGCAGTTTTTGGCTGCACCGCGATCGAAGGTCATGGTGCGCGTGCAGGCTGCGGCTGCGGCGGAGCGCTCGATCAGGCAATCGGCAAAATCACCGGTGCTTTCTCGGTAGAGCCGCACGGCGCGCCAGACCACCTCGGCGTTTTCCACCCGGATTTCCTGGGTCTGCAGCAGGATTTCAAGTGCTGACACTACCTGGCTGCGCGAGAGTTCATAGGACGATGACAGCACCCACACCAGTTCGATCACCGCCACCAACGGGATGAAGCCGGGCTCGTCGGCGGTCAGTGATTCGATGAGCCGCGTCGCCAGCGGCGACTGCGCGGCGTCGTCCTGCATGATGTAGCGGACCAGCACATTGGTGTCCAGGCCGGTCATCGGGCTGCGGCTCCGCGCGCGGCAATGGCGGCATTCATGTCTTCTATCGAAACTGGCTTGCGGGCAGGGCCGAACAGACCTTTGAGTTCGGTCACCGACCGGGTTGCGGCAATGAACTCATAACGGCCAGGTGCCACCTCGACAAACTCCACCCGGTCGCCCGCGCCCACCTGCAGCGCTTGGCGGACCTGTGCTGGGATGGTGATCTGGCCTTTGCTTGTCACGGTGGCGGTGGTCATGGTGGGCTCCTGAAATTCCTTACTTTATTGTAAGGCGCTACGGCCGGCAAGCCAGCCATGAGACCACCGCGGGTCTCAATACAGCCCGCGCACCATGGCCTGCAGGCGGCTCAGCCCCAGCAGCGCATCGGTAAACGGCGTGGCCACGCCGGTGCGGCGGCCCAGCTCCTGCACGGCGGTGACGAGGGCGTCCAGTTCCACCGCGCGGCCGGCTTCCACGTCTTGCAGCATCGAGGTCTTGAAGGCGCCCAGTTTCATCGTCACCGCGTGGCGGTCTTCGGGCTGCTGGTCGATGGGGATGCCGATGCGCGCGCCGATTTCCTTGGCTTCGAGCATCACGGCGCTGACGAAGCCGCGCACCAGTTCGTCGCCCAGTATGCGGTCGGTCGTCGCGCCGGTGATCGCGCTGACGGGGTTGACGGTCATGTTGCCCCAGAGCTTGTACCAGATGTCCTTCTGGATGCGGGGCGAAACGGTGGTGGCAAAACCGGCGCGCTCCAGCAGGGCGGCCAGCGCCTGCACCGGCTCAGACCGTTCGCCCGACGGCTCGCCGATGATCAACCCGTTGCCGAAATGGTGGCGGATCACGCCCGGCGCGTCGGCCGAGCAGCTGGCGTGCACCACGCAGCCAATCACCTGCGGCGAGGGAATGGCGCGGGCGATCTCACCGGTGGCGTCCACCGCCTGCACCGGCGTGTTGGCCAGCGCGCCGCCAAAATCGTGCAGAAACCACCACGGCACGCCGTTCATCGCGGTCAGCACGCGCGTGTGGGGCCCGATCAGCGGGGCGATGCGCTGCGCGACGGCCGGCAGCGAAGGCGCCTTGACGGCCAGTACCACCAGGTCCTGCACGCCCAGCGCGGCCGGGTCGTCGCTGGCCTTGACTTGGGCCACGTGTTCTTGCCCGCCCTCGTGCAGGCGCAGGCCGTCAGCCTGCAGCGCCGCCAGCGTGGCGCCGCGTGCCACCACGCTCAGGTCGCAGCCGGCCCGTGCCAGCCGAACACCCATCCAGCCACCGATGGACCCAGCGCCGTAAATACAGACTTTTTTGAACATTTTTAACCCCTGTCCAGCGTCAAATCGTGTGTTGTTGCTCTACTGTTGATAGCGCTCATGGAGCTGCTGCGCCTGCAAAAGGTACAGTGGTCCGCCTTGCGCCCCGGTCCCGGGGCTCAATAGACCGCGCCGGCAGGCGCGGCGCCACTTTTTGCAGGTGCATCGGCACCCGCCGGGGACTTGAACCGCGCTGCCAGCGCGGTGGAGTGGCGCACCAGAATGCTGGTGTCCAGCCCCACGGCCACAAAAACCGCGCCCATCGACAGGTACCGCTGCGCCTGCGCTTCATCGACCGAAAGGATGCCCGGCGCCTTGCCCGCCTTCAAAATCCGTTTGATCGCGTCTTCAATCACCTTCTGCACCTCGGGGTGACCCGGATTGCCCACATGGCCAAGCGACGCTGACAGGTCTGCCGGGCCGATGAACACGCCGTCGACGCCGTCAATCGCGGCAATGGCGTCCAGGTTGTCAATGGCAGTGCGGGTTTCGGCCTGCACCAGCAGGCAGACGCGGTCGTTGGCTTCCTTGGCGTAGTTGGGGTAACGCCCCCAGCGCGAGGCGCGTGCGCCCGCCATGCCGCGAATGCCGCCCTTGCCATCGTCCTGTGGGTAGCGGCAGGCCTGCACCAGGCTGGCGGCTTGCTCTGGCGTGTCCACCATCGGGATCAGCAGCGTCTGCACGCCCAGATCCAGATACTGCTTGACCAGTGCGGCGTCCCCCACCGGCAGGCGGGCCAGCGCCTGGGTCTGCGGGTAGGCCGCCACGGCCTGCAATTGCGCCAGCACGCTGGAGATCCCGTTGGGTGCGTGTTCGCCATCGATCAGCAACCAGTCAAAGCCGGAGCCGGCGCAGATTTCTGCGCTGTAGGCGCTGGCCAGACTCAGCCACAGGCCGATCTGGGGCTGGCGTTGGGCGATGGCGGTCTTGAAGAGGTTGGGAGGTGTTTGCATGGTGGTAGGACTTTGTGCGGGAGGGTGAAAGCGCCGGAAAAATCAGACGAAACGGAAGTTGAGCACGCCCAGCGGGCCGTAGTCGGCCTCGAAAACATCGCCCGCCTTGGCAGGAATGGGCCGGGTGAACGAGCCGGCCAGCACGATCTGCCCGGCCTGCAGCGATTCGTCCCAGGGCGCGAGCTTGTTGGCCAGCCAGGCCACGCCGATGGCGGGGTGGCCCTGCACGCCGGCGGCCAGGCCGGTTTCTTCGACCACGTCGTTGCAGCGCAGGATGGCGCCACACCAGGGCAGGTCGGTGGCGGCCGGGTCGACTTGCTTGCCGCCGATGACGATGCCGGCGTTGGCGGCGTTGTCGCTGATGGTGTCGAACACCTTGCGCATGACCTTGGTGTCGCGGTCGAACTGTTCGATGCGCGCGTCAATGATCTCGATGGCCGGCATCACATAGTCGGTGGCGTCCAGCACCTGCTGCAGCGTCACGGCCGGGCCCTTCAGCGGGGTCTTCAGCACAAAGGCCAGTTCGACTTCCACGCGCGGCGCGATGAAGCGGCTGGCAGGGATGTCCAGCACTTCGCCCGGCGTGCAGGTGTAGAGCATGTCGTCGAGCAGCGTGCCGTAGTCGGGCTCGGTGATCTGGCTGGCCTGCTGCATCGCGCGCGAGGTCAGGCCGATCTTGTGGCCGATCACCTGGCGGCCGCGGGCCAGCTTCAGTGCCACCCAGGCCCGGCTGACGCGGTAGCCGTCTTCGATCGTCATGCCGGGGTAGCGGCCGGAGAAATGCCGCACCTGCACGCGGCTTTGTTCGGATTGCTGCAGCTCGGCAGCCAGTTGCTGGATCAGGGTGTCATCGAACATCGGCTTCTTTCAGGCAGAAGGTGGTGCAAACAACGGATGCAGGTTGCTGTGTTTGGCATCGAAAACCTCGTGGCCTTCGTCGATCTGCAGCGTCACGCCGATGTGGCGGCTCGCAAATTGCGGCTGGAAGTGTGCCTTGGTGGCCATCAGCAGTGCGTCGCCCACGCGTTTGTGGGTGGAAGGGGTGCGCCCGGCCGCCATGCGCAGGTTCAGGTAGACAAAGGCGTAGTCGCCCGATCCGCCGGCGGCCAGACTTGCCGCGCCGCCATCGGCCACCGCCGAATGCGCCGCCGGATAGGCCAGCACGCGAATGCCTCCAGGCGGGAAGGCCGGCTTGCCGGCGTCGTCGTGCGCGGCCAGCAGGGTGCTGGCCAGGCTGTTGCACAGCGCCGACATGTCGGTTTCGCGTTCAAGCTGGCCGCTGTAGAGGATGACGAGGTGGGGCATGAGGCGTACTGGCTTCAAAGTCTGGTGGCAATGCTGGTGTACCCGTTTGCCGCCGAAGCGCGGGCGGGCGGGATGGCCTGGCCATTTTGCGGGGTCACCGGGAACACGGCGTTGAGCTGGCCCGTGCCGGAAGCGCCAAAGTAGGGCGTGACGATCTCTGCCTGGCCGTCATAGGCCGACCATCCCAGTGCACCGAGCAGCATCGCGGTGTCGTGCATGAAGCCTTCGCCGTGGCCTTTGGCGGCGTACTCGGGCAGCATCTCGCAAAAGGCTGGCCACTGGTTGCCGGCGGTCCACATCTGCATCACCTCGTGGTCGAGCATTTCCAGAAACGGGCTCCAGACCTTGAAGGCAAACTCGGGCGCCAGGCCGTTCTGTGCAAAGCGGTGCGACAGCGAGCCGCTGGCCAGGATGGCCACCGTGCCGTCGTAGTGGTCTTCAATCGCGCGGCGCAGTGCCCAGCCCAGGCGAGCGCTGTCGTCCAGGTAGTGCGAGGTGCACAGTGCCGAGACCGACACCACCTTGAAGTGCCGGTCTGCGTTCATGTAGCGCATCGGCACCAGCGTGCCGTATTCGGGCGCCAGCGTGGTGGCGTCGTGCGCCAGCGTTTCGACGCCGTTCTCATTGGCCACGCGCGCCATCAGCCGGCCGAGCTCGGGGTTGCCGTCAAAGCCGTAGGCCATGTTGCTGATGAAGTGCGGCAATTCGTTGCTGGTGTAGACGCCCTCCCAGCGCGGCGCGCAGTTGATGTGATAGTTGGCGTTGACCAGCCAGTGGGTGTCGAACACGACGATGTTGTCGACACCCAGTTCGCGGCAGCGCCGGCCGATCTCGACGTGGCCGTCAATGGCGTCCTGACGCGTGCCCTTGCGCGGGCCGTCGAGCTCGCTGAGGTACATCGACGGAACGTGGGTGATCTTTGCGGCGAGTGCGAGTTTGCCCATGGGTCAATCCTGAATGGTGGTTTGGACGCTGTCGGTCTTCATCGGCGGTCGTTTTCTGGCGCTGGCAGGGCGCCCGGTGGTGCCGCCGGCTGGCGATGCGGTACACCCACCTGCGCTCATGTCCTCCGGACCGGGTTGCACCCGGCCCTCCCCCTTGACTTCGCTCCGGTGGGCGTGCCGCACCGCCAGCCGGCTACCGGGGTTGTAAATTTGAGGTCGGCGCAATAAGACCACTAACGCAGGTGGGCTGGGCATGTTGCGCAGCGAAGTCAAGGAGGAGGGCTGCGCAAGCAGTCCGGGGGACATGAGCGCAGCAACGTGCCCAGTCCGCCGGAAGGTTCGCCCGAGTCCGTCTCTCCCGCTTTCATGTTTGACTGCGAGACTGTGCAACACGATCAAACGCCCCAGTGCGGAATGTGGTGGCTGCCCATCGACACCGCCACGTTCTTGGGTTCGCAGAAAACCTCGTAGCTCCAGGTGCCGCCCTCGCGACCGGTGCCACTGGCCTTGGTGCCGCCGAAGGGCTGGCGCAAGTCGCGCACGTTCTGGCTGTTGACGAAGCACATGCCGGCTTCCACGGCGGCGGCCACGCGGTGCGCGCGGCCCAGGTTCTCGGTCCAGACGTAGCTGGACAGGCCGTACTGAATGTCGTTGGCCAGCTCGATGGCGTGGGCCTCGTCCCTGAACGGAATCAGGCAGGCCACCGGACCGAAGATTTCTTCCTGCGCGATGCGCATGCGGTTGTCCACGTCGGCAAAGACGGTCGGCCAGACGAAATTGCCGTTTTTGACCCGTTCGGGCAGCTCGGCGGCGTAGCGCGGCTGGTCGACACCGCCGCACAGCAGCGTGGCGCCCTCCTTGGGGCCGAGCTCGATATAGCTGCGCACCTTGGCCAGGTGGGCGGCGCTGATCATCGGGCCGACGATGGTCTTCTCATCCAGCGGGTCGCCCACGGTGATGCGGCGCGCGCGTTCGACGAAGCGCTCGACAAAATGCGCGTAGATGCCCTGCTGCACCAGGATGCGGCTGCCGGCGGTGCAGCGCTCGCCGTTGTTGCTGAAAATCATGAACACGGCGGCATCGAGCGCGCGGTCCAGGTCGGCGTCATCGAAGATCACGAACGGGCTTTTGCCGCCGAGCTCCATGCTGAACTTCTTCAGGCCGGCACTCTTGACGATGCGGTTGCCGGTGGCCGTCGACCCGGTGAAGCTGATGGCGCGCACATCGGGGTGGGCGCACAGCGGCTCGCCAGCCTCCTTGCCCATGCCATGCACGATGTTCAGCACGCCCGCCGGAATGCCGGCTTCCAGCGCCAGCTCACCCAGGCGCGCGGCGGTCATCGGCGAGAGTTCGCTCATCTTCAGCACGGCCGTGTTGCCGAAAGCCAGGCAGGGCGCGACCTTCCAGGTGGCGGTCATGAAGGGCACGTTCCACGGAGAAATCAGCGCGCACACCCCCACCGGGTGAAACAGCGTGTAGTTCAGGTGTGTCGGCGTGGGGTAGGTGTGGCCGTCGACGCGGGTGCACATCTCGGCAAAGTAGGTGAAATTGTCCGCCGCGCGCGGGATCAGCTGCTTGCCGGTCTGTGCAAGCACCTGGCCGCAGTCGTTGGTCTCGGTCTGCGCGATCTCGGGCACGTGCTTTGTGATCAATTCGCCGAGCTTGCGCATCAGCTTTGCGCGTTCGGTGGCAGGGGTGTTCGCCCATTTCGGGAACGCGGCCTTGGCGGCGGCGACGGCGGCGTTCACTTCCGGCAAGCCGCCAGCGGCGACCTCGGCCAGCACCTCCTGCGTGGCCGGGTTGAGGGTTTCGAAGTATTCCGTGCCGGCGACGGGCCGGCCGTTGATCAGGTGGTTGATTTGCATGCTCATCCTTCGGCGGTGATGGTGTTGACGAGGGCGCCGATGCCCTCAATCTCGGTCACGACGACATCGCCCGGCTGGCAGTCCACCACGCCGTCGGGCGTGCCGGTCAGGATCAGGTCGCCGGGCTGCAGCGTCATGAAGCTGCTGAAATGTTCGATCAGCGCCGGGATGCCAAAAATCATGTCGCGCGTGTTGCCGCGCTGGGTGACGTTGCCGTTGACCGTGGTCTGCAGCGCCAGGTTCATCGGGTCGGCGACGTCGGCTGCGTCCACCAGCCACGGGCCGATCGGGGTGCAGGTGTCGCGGTTCTTCACCCGCAGGTTGGGGCGGTACCAGTTTTCCAGGTAGTCGCGGATCGCGTAGTCGTTGGCCACCGTGTAGCCGGCCACAAAGTCAAAGGCGTCGTCCTTGCGCACTCTTTTTGCCGTTCGGCCGATCACCACGGCCAGTTCGCACTCGTAGTGCATGAATTTGACGCCGGCCGGGCGCACCGTCAGCGCGCGGTGGCCGATGAGTGAGGCCTCGCCTTTCACAAAAGCCAGCGGCTCGGCGGGCGCCTTGAATGCCAGCTCTTTGGCGTGATCGGCGTAGTTCAGCCCCAGCGCCAGGATGGTGCGGGGCCGGTGTGGCGGAGTGGGCGGCAGCGGCGGCAGCCAGATGACTTCGTCAAACGACAGGCGACGCCCGCGCAGCGCCGGTGTCAGCAGTTGCAGCTGGCCGCCGGCTTCGACCGCGTCGTGAATCCCGCCGGCCCAGGCAATGCGTGCTCTTTTCATGCGGCCTCCCGCACCAGGGTGTGAACCAGCGGCGCAAAGCCGGGCGCACGGATCTCGAAACGGTCACCCACGCGGGCCAGCGGCCGGCTGCCGTCGGCCAGGCAGTCGGTGCCCAGCATCAGCACGTCGCCGGGTTGCAGGGTCATGAAATCAAGAACATCGGCCAGCAGTTCGGCGGGGCCGCGCACCAGATCGGCCATCTCGACGCTCTGGCAGAGCGCGCCGTTGATGTGCAGTTCGAGCTTCAGCGCGGCGATGTCGCCGATCGATGCGAGCGGCAGGCATTGCGCCCCGATGCCCAGAAAGCCGTCCTGGCAGTTGAAGCGCACCGGCGGGCGGTAGTAGCTGTCGTGCGGGACCGACAGGTCGGCCAGCAGCACCAGGCCGGTGCCTTCGGGAAGGCGCCCGCTTGCTTCTGTTTCAGTAGCTGAGACTGACGATTTGACGCTGGGTTGATGCCAAAAAGATTCAAAATTGTTCATCACGAGGCCCAGGGATACCCCGACCCAGACGGCCTCCACATCCGGCGCCAGCGCAATGGCGGCGCCGCTCTCGCTGAAGGTGTTGGCGGTCTTCACGTACAGCGCCGGCGCCGCGGGTGGTGCGTTGTATGGCGGTGCGGCCGCGCGCCCGGCCCAGAGCGCCTGCTCGCGGCGGAAATTCAGCAGCGTGCCGTAGACCGTGCCCTCAGGGCGGTAGCCGGTGCGGTTGATGGTTTGTTCAGCGGTCATGCGTCAGTCGGTGTCGGTGTTCTGTTTTCGACGGCGCCCGGCGGCCGCTGTCCGGTCTGTTCCAGCTCGATCAGTTCGTCCAGCAGCGCATACAACTGGCGCAGCCCCGCTTTGCCCAGCCGGCTTTCCACCCAGCTGTAGTGCGCCTCGATGGTGGTGGCCAGCGTCTGCACCTTCTGCAGCCCTTCGGCGGTGGCGCGTACCACGGTGCGGCGGGCGTCGTCGGGGCAGCGGCTGCGGCTGATCAGGCCGTCGCGCTCCATCCGGCTGAGCACCCCGGTGAGGCTGGGTCCGAGCAGAAAGGCCTCGCGGGCAATGCGACCGGTTTCCATGCCGCCCGGTTCGTCGGCGTGCTCACCCAGTACCCGCAGCACCCGCCACTGCTGGTCCGACAGCCCCTGCTCGCGCAGGCTGGGCCGGGTGTGCGCCATCACCGACTCGCGCGCCTGCAGCAGCAGGCGGGGCAGATTGCGGTGGACCAGGGGCGCGCGAGGAGTTGCTGACATTTATTTAATATATTAAATGATTCGGCCGGTGATGGCCTGCGGGTTTACCCTTGCGGTGCGAGGCGTTTCGAATTTGCCGAGTCCCGGCACCGTCCGGGTTGTCGGCTGTCATGGTCACCGTGTAGGATGCTTTTTCATCTCTTCGCAAGCAAAGGAACGAACATGGCTGCTCCCGATATTGGTGCCTGCGTATCGGCAGGCGTTGCCGGACTGAAGAAGAACCCGCTGGCCCACATCGTGGCCAACGTGCTGGTGATGGTGGTGGGCGGCTTCACGGCCGGCTTGCTGACCGGCCCGATGCTGGTGGGTTACATGCGCATGATCAAGGCCGAAGACGAGGGCCGCACCATCGAGTTCACCGACGTGTTCAAGGGTTTCGACGATCTGGTGCCCGCGTTGCTGGCTGTGCTGCTGTCGGGCATCATCGTTTCGATCGGCTTCATGCTGTGCTTCGTGCCGGGGCTGCTGATCATCGGCCTGGTGCCGACGGCTGCCTACCTGGTCGCGGTGGGCGAGAAAGATGGCATCAACGCCATCAAGCGTGCGTTCGCCGCCATCAAGGAACATTTGCTGGGCACCATCCTGTGCACGCTGGTGCTGGCCATCGTCGGCTCGCTGGGTGTCATTGCCTGCGGCGTCGGCGTGATCTTCACGCTGCCGATCGGCATCATCGGCATGTACCACATGGCCAAACAGATCACTGGGGACAACGGTGTTGTCATCCTCAGCGCCTGATCTGGCGCAGCTGAGCGAATCCGAGCGCCGGCAACGGGCTGCGCTGACGCTGGGCTGGCCGGCGGCGCTGCTGGGCGCGCCGTTGCTGCTGTCGCTGGGCGAGCTGCCGCTGTGCGCTTTTCGACAGTTCACCGGCCAGCCGTGCCCACTGTGTGGCGGCACGCACGCCTGTGCGGCGCTGGCGCAGGGCGATCTGCTGGCCGCCTGGCAGGCCAATCCGGGCCTGATGCCGCTCTTCTTCATCGCCGCCGCCCATACCGCCCAGCTGGGCTGGGAAGCCTGGCGCGGCCAGCGAATCCGGCGCTGGCGGATCGGCGCGGGCGCCTGGCGGGCCGGGGGCGCCTTGCTGATGCTCGCCTGGGGGCTGCGCCTGGCGGGGTTGCTGTAGCGCCAGCGGTTTGCGCCATTCCTCTTGAAACCCGGGGTGCCTTGCATGAATCCATCGCTCAACGAACTGCTCGGCATCGAGGTCCCGCTGATCCAGGCACCGATGGCCGGGGTGCAGGCCAGTGCGCTGGCCATCGCCGTCAGCAACGCGGGCGCGCTGGGCTCGCTGCCCTGCGCCATGTTCTCGCCGCAGTCCTTGCGCGACGAACTCGCGTTGCTTGCCAGCGGCACCCGAAACCCGTTCAACGTCAACTTCTTCTGCCACACGCCACCCCAGCCCGACCCGGCTCTAGAAGCACGCTGGCGACAGGCGCTGGCGCCGTACTACGCAGAGGCGGGGCTGGACATCAGCGCCGTCCCGGCCGGTGCTGGCCGCGTGCCGTTCAGCGCGGAAGCGGCAGACCTGCTGCACGAATTTCGCCCAGCCGTGGTCAGTTTCCACTTCGGCCTGCCGTCGCCTGAGTTGCTGCAGCGCGTGAAAAGCTGGGGCGCCAGGGTGCTGTCCAGTGCCACCACGGTGGCAGAAGCTCGCTGGCTGGAAGCCCATGGCGCTGACGCCGTCATCGCGCAGGGGCTGGAAGCCGGCGGTCATCGCGGCATGTTCCTGACCGACGACATCAGCACACAGGTGGGCACCCTGGCGCTGTTGCCGCAGGTGGTGCAGGCGGTGCGCGTGCCGGTGATTGCCGCAGGGGGTATTGCCGACGCGGCCGGTGTGCGCGCAGCCATGGCGCTGGGCGCGGCCGGGGTGCAGGTGGGCACGGCCTATCTGTGCTGCCCGCAAGCCAGCACCAGCGCGTTGCACCGCGCTGCACTGCAGAGCGAAGCCGCCCGTCACACGGCGCTGACCAACGTCTTCACCGGCCGTCCGGCGCGCGGCATTGTCAACCGCATCATCCGCGAACTCGGCGGCATGAGCGCGGCGGTCCCCGCGTTTCCGCTGGCCACCGCCGCCATCGCGCCGCTGCGCGCCCATGCCGAAAAGAGCGGCAACAGCGATTTTTCGCCGCTGTGGTCGGGGCAGAACGCGAGCGGTTGCCGCGACATCGACGCCGCCGAGCTGACGCGCGAACTGGCCGCCGGCTTTCGGCACTGACCACAAAATTTCAACCAGACAGGCGCTGCACCATGTTCGTTGTGATCTTTCGCGCCACCGTCCGGCAGTTCGACGTCGCTTATGCCGAAACGGCGGCGCAGATGCGCGAACTGGCGCTGACCCGATTCGGCTGCCTGGCGTTTCACGCCGTGACCGAAGGCGATCAGGAAATCGCGCTGTCCTACTGGCCGGACGAAGCCAGCATCCGCGCCTGGAAGCAGCAGGCCGACCACCGGATGGCCCAGCAGCTGGGCCGCGAGCGCTGGTATGCGTCTTACAGCGTCGAGGTGGCGAGCATCAGCCGGCGCTACGACTCGCCGGCCGGCTGAGCAGTCGGCGCGCCAGGGGCGATGGTAGGCTCGCCCCATGGCCAAGGAAAAAACGGTTTACACCTGCACCGAGTGCGGCGGCACCAGCCCCAAATGGCTGGGCAAATGCCCGGCTTGCGGGGAATGGAACACGCTGATCGAATCGGCGGTCGAGCCGGCGGCCAGCAGCCGCAACAACCGCTTTGCTGCGCTGGCCAGCACCGCGGCCGTGGCGACGCTGGGTGAGATCGAGGCCAGCGATTTCGCCCGCACGCCCACCGGGCAAGACGAGCTGGACCGGGTGCTGGGCGGCGGCATTGTCGAGGGCGGCGTGGTGCTGATCGGCGGCGACCCCGGCATCGGCAAGTCGACGCTGCTGCTGCAGGCGCTCGATTCCATGGAGCGCTCGTGGCAGCAGACGCTGAGCGACGCCGGGCCGCCCCAGGGCGCGAAAGCCCCCTTGGGGGGCACCTTGTACGTTACCGGTGAAGAAAGCGGCGCCCAGGTGGCGCTGCGGGCGCGCCGGCTGGGGCTGGAGGGCTCCCGGGTTTCGGTGCTGGCCGAGATCCAGCTCGAAAAAATCCTGGCGGCGCTGCACGAAAAGAAGCCGGCGATTGCCGTCATCGACTCGATCCAGACGGTGTATTCGGACCAGCTGACCTCGGCGCCCGGTTCGGTGGCGCAGGTGCGCGAGTGCGCGGCCCACCTGACGCGCGCGGCCAAGGCCAGCGGCGTGGCCATCGTGCTGGTCGGCCATGTGACCAAGGAGGGCGCGCTGGCCGGCCCGCGCGTGCTGGAGCACATGGTCGACACGGTGCTGTACTTCGAGGGCGACACGCACAGCAGCTTCCGGCTGATCCGCGCCATCAAGAACCGGTTTGGCGCGGTCAACGAGATCGGCGTCTTTGCGATGACCGAAAAAGGCCTGAAAGGCGTGAGCAACCCCAGCGCTATCTTTCTGAGCCAGCACAGCGAGCCGGTGCCCGGCAGCTGCGTGATGGTGACGCTGGAGGGCACACGGCCGATGCTGGTGGAAATCCAGGCGCTGGTCGACAGCGGCGGCCCGTCGCCCCGGCGCCTGAGCGTGGGGCTGGACCGCGACCGGCTGGCCATGCTGCTGGCCGTGCTGCACCGCCACGCCGGTGTGGCCTGCATGGATCAGGACGTGTTTGTCAACGCGGTCGGTGGCGTTCGCATCAACGAGCCGGCGGCCGACCTGGCGGTGATGCTGGCCATCACCTCCAGCCTGCGCGGCAAGCCCCTGCCCAAGGGTTTTCTGGCGTTCGGTGAAGTCGGGCTGGCCGGCGAGGTGCGGCCCGCTCCACGCGGCCAGGAGCGTCTGAAGGAAGCCGCCAAGCTCGGTTTCAGTGTGGCGGTGGTGCCCAAGGCCAACGCGCCGCGCCGCCATGACAAGGCCTTTGACGGGCTCACCATCATCGCCGTCGAGCGCATCGACGAAGCGATGGATCAGGTGCGCCAGCTGGATTGAGCGTTCTCCGGCGGACCGAGGGGTTGTGGTCAGCCACAGTGATCAGCCTTTGACCAGCGGAGACAATCGCCGTCATGCCATTTCCCAATATCCTGATTCCCCTGGCCTGCCTCGCCTTGCTCGTTGCCGGCTGGCAGATGGGCGGATGGCTGGGCGTCGCTGCGGCCGCCGGCGCGCTGGTGATGTGGCTGCTGCTGCATTACACCCGGCTCCTGACCATCCTCAAGCGCGCCGCCGAACGGCCGATCGGGTTCGTTCCCAGCGCCGTGATGCTCAACGCCCGGCTCAAACCCGGCGTCACGCTGATGCACGTGGTGGCGATGACGCGATCGCTGGGTGCGCTGCAAAGCCCCAAGAACGAGCAGCCGGAGCTTTTCCGCTGGAGCGACGAAGGTGGTTCGCACGTGACCTGCGAATTCCTGCAGGGCAAACTGGTGCGCTGGGTGCTGGAGCGCCCGGTCGGCGATGGACAGCCGGCTGAAGCCGGTGGCGCTGCCCCGCCTGCGCCTTAAAATCAGCGGTTTTGCAGCTTCGAGACTTCCAGAGGACCCACCATGAGCGCACTTCCCCCATCAATGGCTGACCGTGACGGCAAGATCTGGATGGACGGCCAGATGGTTGACTGGCGCGACGCCAAGATTCACGTGCTGACGCACACGCTGCACTACGGCTGTGGCGCATTCGAGGGCGTGCGCGCCTACAAGGGCGAGGGCGGCACGGCCATCTTCCGCCTCGAAGAGCACACCGACCGCCTGTTCAACAGCGCCAAGATCCTGCGCATGAAGATCCCGTTCACCAAGGAAGAAGTGAACGAGGCCCAGAAAGCCGTGGTGCGCGAGAACAAGCTCGAAAGCGGTTACCTGCGTCCGCTGACCTGGATCGGCTCGCAAAAGCTGGGTGTCAGCCCCCGGGGCAACACCATCCACCTGATGGTTGCCGCCTGGCCCTGGGGTGCCTACCTGGGCGACGAAGGCATGAAGCGCGGCATCCGCGTGAAAACCTCCAGCTACACCCGCCACCACGTCAACATCACGATGACGCAGGCCAAGGCGGTCAGCAACTACACCAACTCCATCCTGGCCAATATGGAAGCGCTGGACGACGGTTACGACGAGGCGCTGTTGCTCGACAGCAGCGGTTTCGTCAGCGAAGGCGCCGGCGAGAACATCTTCGTGATCAAGAACGGCGTGATCTACACCCCCGACCTGTCGGCCGGCGCGCTCAACGGCATCACCCGCAACACGGTGTTCCACATTGCCAAAGACCTGGGGCTGGAGATCGTGCAAAAGCGCATCACGCGCGACGAGGTCTACATCTGCGACGAAGCGTTTTTCACAGGCACCGCCGCCGAAGTCACGCCGATCCGCGAACTCGACCGCATCGAGCTGGGCGCGGGCTCGCGCGGGCCGGTCACCGAGAAGATTCAGAGCGCGTTCTTTGACATCGTCAACGGCCGCAACCCGAAATACGCACACTGGCTGAGCAAGGTCTGAGGCCTGCCATTTCCCCTACCGAAGGACATCCATGAGCAAAGCGGTTGTTGAACTCCTGGCCAAGGACCTGAACGCCCAGGGCGGCGTGTACTGCCCCAACCCGGCGGCTGACATGAAGCTCTGGAACAGCCATCCCCGGGTCTATCTGGACGTGGCCCGCACCGGCGAAGCGCGCTGCGCCTACTGCGGAACGATCTACCGGCTCAAGGCCGGTGAAACGGTGGGTCACGCCCATTGAAGGCGCACGGCCAGCGCAGGCTGGCGCCTTGTGCTGGCGTCATCAGGCCGATCCGATGAATGCACCGATGCCACCGGCTGAACAGGCCGCGCTGGCGCGGGTGACGGTGGTGGTTGTCACCTACAACAGCGAACACTGCCTGCCGGCGCTGGCCGCAGGACTGGCCGGGGTGCCGCACATCATCGTGGTCGACAACGCCAGTGGTGACGCCAGCGCCGCCGCCGTGCGGCGCTTGTTGCCGGCCGCTCGACTCGTCGAAATGCCTCAAAACCGCGGCTATGGCGTGGCCAACAACGCCGCCCTGGCGCAGGTACGCACCGAATTTGCGCTGCTGCTGAACCCCGACTGCCTGGTCACGGCGGCGCAGATCGCGGCGCTGGTGCAGCAGGCCGATGGCTGGCCGGACGCCACGCTGCTGGTACCGCAGCTGACCGACGCAAACGGCGGCCTGCAGGTCAACTACAGCTGGCCGCGCGATGCCTGGGCGCCGCGCAGCGGCGCTGCCGACGGCCTGCTCAACGTGGGCTACGCCTGCGCGGCCGTGATGCTGGTGCGCATGGCCCGCATGGCGCCGCTGGGTTTTTTCGACCCGCTGTTCTTTCTGTATTACGAAGACGAAGACCTGTGCCTGCGGGTCTTTCAGGCGCGCGGCCAGATTCTGGTGCTGCCGGGTGTGCGGATCACGCACCTGTCGCGCGGCTCGGTCAGGGGTGCGAGCCCCTGGCGGGCCGAATACTGGCGCGGCTACCACCATGCGCAATCGAAGATCTTGTTCGTCTGGAAGCACGACGGCGAAGTTGCCTGCCGCCGCCGGCTGCGCCGCGAGTTGCGCCGCTCGGTGCTGAATGTCGCCGGACGGGCGCTGCTGCTGTCGCCCCGGCACCTGGCGCGCGCCTGGGGGCGCTTGCAGGGGCTGCGCGCACTCGATCCGCCAACACTGGCCCGCCAACGCCGCGTCGGTGCCGGGCCAACCTGACCGCATCCCGCCGATGAGCAACTTGCCAAGTGCCCCCGCGCCCACCCTGACCATCGGGGTGCTGGCCAAGAACGAAGCGCACCAGATCGGGCGCTGCCTGCGAAGCGCCGCCTTCGCGGATGAAGTGATCGTGGTCGACAGCGGCAGCACCGACGACACGGTGACACTGGCCCGGCAGTCGGGCGCCAAAACCTTCGTGCACGCCGACTGGCAAGGCTTTGCGGTGCAGCGCAACCACCTGTTGGCGCACGCAACCGGTGACTACATCTTCTTCCTCGATGCCGACGAAGAGATCACGCCGGCGCTGCAGGCCGCCATCACCGCGGCGGTGCGCTCGGGTGAGCGCGCGGTCTGGAAGATCGAATGGAGCGTGGTGGCCTATGGCAAGGAGCTTCGGCACTTCCTGTCGCAGTCGAGTCTGGAGCGGATGTTCCGCCGCGACATGCTGCTGCGCTACGAGGGCGCGGTGCATGAGCACGCGGTGCTGAACGATCCGCAGGCGCCCCGCCATGTGTTCAAGCCCCGCCTGCGGCACTTCTCCCGCCAGACCATTCGCGGCAGCCTGCAGAAACTCACGCAGTATTCGATGCTGGGCGCTGCCAAGCGCGCCGAGGCGGGCAAACAAGGCGGCGTGATGCGCGGGCTGGCGTCGGGGCTGGCGATCTTTTTCCGGCTCTACATCCTGCGGCTGGGTTTCACCGGCGGCGGGCCGGGTTTTCTGTTCTGTTTCTTCATCGCACTCGAATGCTTCTTCCGCTACGCGGCGCTGCACTACGACCGTGCGTGGCTGACGACCGACGTCGGGCGATGAGCACGACGGACTTCAGGCAGCACTTGCGCCCGGGTGAGCCGACATTCTGGATCGCGCTGATCGGTGTCGCCGTGGCCTTGTCGCCGGCCAACACCAAGGTCGCTGGCGCCGCCTGGCTGTTCATCTGTGTCGCCGGCGCGGTGGTCGCTTTCCAGAGTCGCAAGGTCCGCGTCGACCTGAGCGACGGCGTCGCCGCGGCCAGCCGCGCCTGGCTGGTCTGTTGCGCCGTTTCGGCCATGCTGGCAACCGCGCTGGCGCTGTACCGGCCGCACGGGCCCGATTCACTGCACGCCGAATACCGGCTTCTGGCCGCTGCCGCCGCGGTGCATGTGCTCGTGCGCAAGCGCCCGTGGTCACCGGTCTGGCGCTCGCTGATGCTGCCAGCCGTGGCCATGGCCTGCGTGACCGCGTTGCTGCAGGTGGCCGTCACGCCCGACCGCCTGTTTCTGCCATCCAACGCCCTGCCCTGGGCCGTTTCGGTCGCGTTTTTGCTGTGTCTGCTGCTGCCCCGCCTGTTCAGCGCGCCAGATTCGACCAACAGACGCTGGTGGGGTGTCGCAGCGGTGGCCGGGTTGCTGGCCGTGCTGATGAGCCAGTCGCGCGGCGCCTACGGGGTGCTGCTGCTGCCGTTGTGGCTGGCGGGGAGCGCCTGGCGGCAGACGCATCTGCAGGCGCGTCTGGGCCGACTGGCAACGGCCGGCGTTGCTGCGATGCTGCTGCTGGCCGCGTCGGCCTGGCACCCGGCCGACCCGCTGCGCCTGCGGCTGGCGGTGACCGAGGTCAGCAACGCGCAGGCGCAGGGCGACTACAACACCTCGATGGGGGCGCGCGTCTATCTGTGGTCGCTGGCCTGGCACGGCTTCACCGAGTCGCCGCTGGTGGGCATTGGCGGTCAGGAGCGGCTGAAGCGCATTCATGAAGCCGGACTGGATCTGCCGGACGCACAACGCTCGCAGTTGGCGGTGGTGCGAAAAGTCGGCCACGTGCACAACCAGTACCTGCACGCGGCCATGGATGGCGGGCTGGTCGGCCTTGCCGCCACGCTGGCGGTGCTGGCAGGGCTGGCGGCGGGCGCCTTTCGACTGCGCCGGATCGACCGAGTGGCCTCACAGCAGATGGCGGGGCTGCTGTTCATGCACGCCACTGCCAGCTTGACCAATGTCAACATGGCGCACAACTATTACGCGGTGATGCTGGCGCTGGCGGTCTCGCTGGTGCTGCTGGGTGCGCGCCGAACGCCGGGAGATCCTGCCGCCGCAGGCCTGCCGGACCCGGCTGCGGTGCGCTGACAGACGGGGGCTTCATGCACATCCTGTTCGTCAACCAGGCGCCGATCCCGGTTTTTGCCTACGGCGGCACCGAGCGGGTGATCTGGGACCTGGGCAAGGCACTGGCCGCACTGGGCCACCGCGTCAGCTACCTGGTGCCTGCCGGATCGAGCTGCGATTTCGGCGCGGTGATTCCGATTCGGCCCGGCGTGAGCTGGCGCGAACAGATTCCGGCCGACATCGACCTGGTCCATTTCCAGTTCAACCCGGGCTTCGGCGACGATTTCGACCGGCCGTTTCTGGTGACCCAGCATGGCAACTCGGTGGAAAGCATCGCGCTGCCGCGCAACACGGTCTTTGTCTCGGCCAACCATGCCAGACGCCACGGCTCGACGCAGTTCGTCTATAACGGCATGGACTGGGGCGCCTACGGCTCGGTGGATTTCAACCGGCCGCGCCCGTATTTCCACTTTCTGGGCAAAGCGGCCTGGCGGGTGAAGAACGTGCAGGGCGCCATTGATGTTGCGCATGCCGCCGGCGTGGAACTGATGGTGATGGGTGGCACGCGGATCAACTTCAAACGCGGCTTTCGCTGGACCTTGTCGCGCCGGGTGCAGTTTGCCGGCATGGTCGGCGGGCAGCGCAAGCTCGATCTGCTGGGCGCGTCCCGGGGGCTGATCTTCCCGGTGCGCTGGCACGAACCCTTTGGCCTGGCGGTGATCGAGAGCCTGTACTTCGGCTGCCCGGTGCTGGCCACGCCGTATGGCGCCTTGCCCGAACTGGTGCCGCCGGAAGTGGGCCTGCTGTCGGCCAGTTGCGCGCAACTGGCCGAAGCGGCCCGGCAGCCGCACTGGGATCCGCGGGCTTGTCATCAACACGCGGTGCGGCATTTTGGTTCCGACACCATGGCGCGGGGCTATCTGCGCAAATACACCCAGGTGCTGGACGGCGAGCCTCTCAACCCGGCGACGCCGGTGATGGAAGCCAACCCGCGCACGCTGCCCTGGCTGCCGTAGCGGCGCAGGCCGGTGATGATGCCGACAAGGGCGTGCGGCTCAGCCGCCTTGCAGGGGCAGGCGAACAATGAAGCTGGCGCCACCGCCCTCGCGGGCCTCGCAGTGCACCGAGCCGCCGTGGCGCTGGGCGATCGACTTGACCAGCGCCAGGCCGAGGCCGACGCCGCCTTCGCGCTCGCTGGCGCCGGGCAAACGGTAAAACGGCTCAAAGATGCGCTCACGCTGCTCGGGCGGCACGCCCGGGCCGCGGTCGCTGACCGTCAGCACCGCCTGATCGCTGTCGCGGTGGATCGACACGGTCACGCCAGCCAGACCGGCGGCGCCGCCGTAACGGCGCGCGTTTTCCAGCAGGTTGCGCACCAGCCGCTGCAGCAGCTTGTTCACGCCCGGCAACACGAGGCTGGCCGTGCCATCGGCCAGTTCCAGCGCGGCGCCGGCCCGCGCGCTTTCCTCCACCACCAGGCCGACCAGATCGACCGGCTCGATGGTGCCCATGTCCGCTTCACGAGCGTCCAGCCGGCTGGCCAGCAGGATCTCGTCGATCAGCTGGTCCAGCTCGGCGATGTTGCGCGACAGTTCGCTGCGAAACACCGGGTTGGTGGTGCCGCCCATCAGCTCCAGCCCCATGCGGATGCGTGTCAGGGGCGAGCGCAGCTCGTGCGAGGCATTGGCCAGCAGCGATTTCTGTGACGCCAGCAATTGCCGTTGCGAAGCCATCAGGGTCTCGATGCGCTCGGCCGCCGCGTTGAACCGCGCCGAAAGGTCGGCCACCTCGTCTTCGCCCTGCACGGGCACGCGCGCCGACAGGTCGCCATCGCCCCAGCTCTGCACGCCGCGCTGCAGTGCCTCCAGCCGCTGCGTCAACCGGCGCACGATGGGGTAGACCCCCAGCGCCACCGCCAGTCCGACCACCGCCAGCAGCCACAGGAATCCGTAGGGCGCGCGCATCCAGGTGAGTGGCGCGGGGGGGGGCGGGCCGTTGCCGCCGTGCATGCGCCGGTTTCTCGGCGGCAGTTGCAGCAACAGCGCCTGGCCGTCGGCCAGCGTGACGTTGAACTCCAGCCCGGTACCCGGTGCCCGGCCCAGCTGTGCCGTCGCGGTGCCGATCAGCTCGCCGGCGCTGTTGCGAACCAGCACCTCACGCGGCGTCGGCGCCGCCTGATTCTGCTCGGCCGAAATGCGCCACGCCCAACCCACCACCAGCGTCAGCACCGCCACGCCGAAAACAACGGCCAGCCAGATGCGCAGGTACAGACGGCGGGAGAAGGCGGAGATCAAAAACATGATGCTTGAAAATCAAACGCTACGCCGCAGCGCCGGGCCGCCCCAAGCAAGGCGAGCCCCCTCGGGGGGCAGCGCAGCACACGAAGTGGCAAGCCCCGGAACGAGCGCAAGCGAGGAACGCATGGCGGCCATTCAGTCCTGCTGGCGCGCAAACACGTAGCCGACGCCACGCACCGTGAGGATGCGTTTGGGGTTTTTCGGATCTTCCTCGATCGCGGCGCGGATGCGGCCCATGTGCACGTCGATCGAGCGGTCGAAGGCCTCCAGTTCGCGGCCGCGCACCGCTTCCATGATCTGGTCGCGCGTCAGCACGCGGCCGGCGCGCTCGGCCAGCGCGACCAGCAGGTCGAACTGGTACGAGGTCAGCTCGCAGGGGACTTCGCCGACGGTCACGGCGCGGGCGTCGCGGTCGATTTCGAGCGACCCGAACTTCAGCACCGTGGTGGTGGCTGCCGGCCCTTCGACGCGCCGGCGCAGGATGGCACGAATGCGTGCCAGCAGCTCGCGCGGCTCGAACGGTTTGGGCAAGTAGTCGTCCGCACCGAGCTCCAGGCCGACGATGCGGTCCATCGGGTCGCCCTTGGCGGTGAGCATCAGGATGGGCGTATGCGCCAGATCGGCAGGCAAGGCGCGAATGCGCCGGCACACTTCGAGGCCGTCGATATCGGGCAGCATCAGGTCGAGAATGACCAGATCGACCGGCTGCACCTGCAATTGGGCGAGGCCGCTCTCGCCATCACCGGCGTGCGAAAAACTGAAACCCGACTGGCCCAGGTATTCGCCCACCATGTGCGCCAGGCGGGCGTCGTCTTCGATCATCAGCAGCTTGGAGCTCATCGGCGCAGTGTAGTGTGGTGGGGCAGGAATCCATGATCGGTGATGCGCCATGGCGCGCCTTTGAACCGGCGGTAAAGTTAGGTAAATGGATTTGCTGCCCGAAACCCCCGTCGACCCTTTTTCCGCGCGCTTGCCAGGCCGGGACGGCGCGCCAGCCGTGCTCGGCGATGTGCTGGCGCACCATGCGCACCGCCGCCCGCAGGCCCCCGCGTTGCAGATGGCTGGCCGGGGCTTCGATTACGGCAAGCTGGCGCGCCGCACCGAGCGCGCCGCCGCCCGGCTGTGGCACGGCTGGGGCGTGCGGCCCGGCGACCGGGTGGCCTACCTGGGGCTGAACCACCCGGACCAGATCACCCTTCTGTTTGCACTGGCGCATATCGGCGCCATGCTGGTGCCGCTCAATTTCCGCCTGGCCGAGGCGGAATGGCAGGCGTTGCTGGCCGACTGCTCGCCGCGCTGCCTGCTGCACGATGCCAGCTGGGCCGACGCAGCCGCGACCCTGGGCCGCGGGGCAGCCGTCCCGGTGCATCCGCTCGAAGCGCTGATCGCCACACACGCGCCCGGCGAGCCGCCCTGCCATGCGGCGCCGCAGCAGCCGGCGCTGCTGGTCTACACCTCGGGCACCACCGGGCTGCCCAAGGGAGCGGTGCACACCCAGGCGAACCTGCTGGCCAATATGGTGGCCGCCGCCGAAGCGCAGGCGATGACGGCGGATGATGTGGTGCTGACGGTGCTGCCGATGTTCCACGTCGGCGGCCTTTGCATCCAGACACTGCCGGCGCTTTTCGCCGGCGCGTCGGTGATCCTGCACGACCGTTTCGATGCCGCTGCCACGCTGCAGGCCATCGCCCGCCACCGGCCGACACTGACGCTGCAGGTGCCGGCGACGATGCGCGCACTGAGCAGCCAGGCGGACTGGGCGCGTGCCGATCTGACCTGCCTGCGCGCGGTCTGGGCGGGCTCGAGCCTGCTGCCGGACGACCTGGTGCAGGCGTTTCTGGCGCGTGGCGTGCCCTTGTGCAACGTCTATGGCGCGACCGAAACCGGGCCATTCTCGATCGCGCTGGGGCCGGCGCAGGCGGCCAGCCATGCGGGCTCCTGCGGCTGGCCGGCCCGGGACGTGCAAGTCCGGCTGGCGGGGCCACGGCCGGACGACGCGGGGCCGGCCGGTGACGTTGACGACGTGCCCGATGGCGAGGTCGGCGAGCTGTGGCTGCGGGCACCGAACGTGGTGCGTCACTACTGGCCCGATCAGCCGGCGGTGGACGCCGGGGGCTGGTTTCACAGCGGCGACCTGGCGCGCCGCGCGCCGGACGGCAGCTACACGGTGGTCGGACGGCTCAAGGACCTGATCATCTCGGGGGGCGAGAACATCTACCCGGCGGAGATCGAACGGGCGCTCGCGCTGCATCCGGCGGTGGCCGATTGCGCGGTGCTCGGCCTGCCCGACAAGCGCTGGGGGGAGGTGCTGGTCGCTGCCGTGGTTTTTCGGCATCAGAATGGCAGTGATCCAGCGTCAGAGGGTGATTTGTTGCTATCGAACTGGGAGGATGAGCTGACCCGGTTTCTGGCGCAGCGGGTGGCGCGCTTCAAGCTGCCCCGACGCTGGGTGCGGCTCGATGCCTTGCCGCGCACCGCGCTGGGCAAGGTGCAAAAAGCCGTGCTGACCCAATGGATCGCCGGCGCCGGTGACGCCGCAACGACTGCGCCGCCCTGAGACCCGGCGGCTGCGAACAGCTGGCGTGGCGGCGCCCCGATCACGCAGAAACCAGGCCGTTTCCAGTCCTGAAACAGTAGCAACAAACCGCCATTTAACGCTGGGTTGATGCCAAAAAGACTGAAAAATCAGGTTTTGGTAGCCACAGGGGTCACCCTCGACGCCAGCCATACCAGCAGCAGCACCGGTATGCCCAGCAGGGCCGTGCCGGTGAAGAACTGCGCGTAGCCGTGCGCGTTGACGTAGTCGCCCGAAAAGCCGGCGATGAATTTGGGGAGCAGCAGCATCATCGAACTGAACAGTGCGTACTGCGTGGCCGAATAGCTCACGTTGGTCAGGCCGGACAGGTAGGCGATGAACGCCGCCGATGCGATGCCGCTGGCCAGGTTGTCGGCCGAGACCACGAAGATCAGCGCCGTCACATCGTGGCCGCGCGAGGCCAGCCACGCAAACAACAGGTTGGTGGCCGCGCTCAGGATGGCGCCCAGCATCAGGATGCGCATCACACCCAGTCGCATCGACAGCACGCCGCCGATGAAGGCGCCCGCCAGCGTCATGATCACGCCGTAGACCTTGGTCACGGCCGCGACTTCGTCCTTGGTGAAGCCCATGTCCACGTAGAACGGATTGGCCATGATGCCCATCACCACGTCGCTGATGCGGTAGACAGCGATCAGGCCCAGCACCAGCGCTGCCTGCCAGCGGTAGCGGCGGATGAAGTCGGCAAAGGGCTCGACCAGCGCGCTTTTCAGCCATTCGGCGGCGTTCTTCGCCGGTGGCAACACGACCTGCGCCGGTTCGCGCGAAAACAGCACGGTCACCGTGCCCACTAGCATCGATGCGGCCATCACCAGGTAGGCGGTCTGCCAGGCGCCGTTCTGGTAGCCGGCACCGATGGCCTGCTGCGCGGCCTGAACCGCAGGTGCGACTTCGGCGCGCGCGGCGATCCACAGCACGCCGGCACCGGCCCAGATCATCGCCAGCCGGTAGCCGGTCTGGTAGGTGGCCGCCAGCGCCGGCTGCCGGTCCAGGTCCGCCGACTCGATGCGGTAGGCGTCCAGCGCGATGTCCTGCGTGGCCGAGCCGAACGCCACCGCCAGCGCGCACCACACCACCGCCTCCAGCCCGGCGCGCGGGTCGGCCAGCGCCATGCCGACGAGGCCGGCGACGATCAGCGCCTGCGACAGCAGCAGCCAGCTGCGCCGGCGCCCCAGCGCACGGGTCAGCAGCGGAATCGGCAGGCGGTCCACCAGCGGCGCCCAGGCCCACTTGAAACCGTAGGCCAGCCCGACCCAGCTGAGGTAGCCGATGGTGCTGCGGTCGATGCCCGCCTCGCGCAGCCGGAAACTGAGCGTGCCCAGCACCAGCAGCAGCGGCAGGCCAGCTGCAAACCCCAGCGTCAGCATGCGCAGGCTGGCGGGCTCCAGGTACACGCGCAGCGCGTCGCGCCAGGAGCGTCGGGCTGGTTTTGCGGGTCCGGAGGGGCTTTCAGGGCTGGGAGTCATCGCTCGGTGCTTGTCTTGAAGGTCGGGCGCGGGGGCCGTTGGGAGGCGTTGGCGGAATGCCAGCATGCCGGCGGTGGCTCCTGCCGGCCGCTGGCGCTTTGTGCCGGCAATCTGACTATTATTGACGCACCATGTGTGAATCCTGCTGGGTCCCGAATCCGTCTTCTGCGCCGCAGTCGCCCCCGAGCCGTGGCGGCCTGCCCCGGCGTGCCTGGCTGCTGGCCACTGTGGCCGCAGCGTCTGCGCCGGTGCTGGCCCAGGTCGACGTGGGCAAGCCCTCGGAAATGCGCAAGCTGGTGCCGGCCGAAACCCTGGAAAACTCGGCCCGGCAGGAATACGTCAAAGTGCTGGCCGATGCGCGCGCGAACGGCAGACTCGCCGCCGCCAGCGATCCGCAGCTGCGCCGGTTGCACCGGATCGCGAACCGGTTGATTCCCTTTGCGAATCAATGGAACCGGGACATCACGCGCTGGCGCTGGGAAGTCAACCTGATCAACAGTCCCGAGATCAACGCCTGGTGCATGCCGGGCGGGAAGATCGCCTTCTATTCCGGCATTTTGGACAAACTGCGGCTGACCGATGATGAAGTGGCGATGATCATGGGTCACGAGATGGCCCATGCGCTGCGCGAACACGCCCGCGAGCGGCTGGCCAAGACGCAGGCTACGGGCTTGGGCCTGTCGCTGGCCGCCCAGTTGCTGGGCTGGGGGCAGATCGGCGACGTGGCCGCCAACCTGGGCACGCAGCTGCTGACACTGAAGTACAGCCGCGACGATGAAACCGAGGCCGACCTGGTCGGGCTGGAAATCGCGGCGCGCGCCGGCTACAACCCGCAGGCGAGTGTCAGCCTGTGGCAGAAGATGATGGCGGTCAAGGGCGCGCAGGGGTCGGCCAGTTTCCTCTCCACGCATCCGGCCGGGCCAGAGCGCATCCAGCAACTCCAGGCCAACCTGCCCAAGGTGCAGGGGCTTTACGAGCGCGCGCCCAAGGGTTGAGACCGCCGAGACACGGGCAACAGGCCTTGCGGAGGCGCCCGCCGAGCACTGCCGGGGCCGAAAAAATAGTCGCTGCGCCGATTGACAGGCGGTAGCGACTGTGGAAATCTTGTCGGTTCCGGATCAGCGCAGGAGTTCGTCATGTCCAGCAGTCTTGTCAACAACCTCGGCGGGTCCGCCGGATTCGGCGAAAACAATCTGCCCGCCAACGACGACGAGTCGACGAACTGGATCGATATCCGCTCGGTATTCCCCGATGGGCTGAACTTTTTCGGTACCGTCTGGAACGGGTTCTATATCAACAACAACGGCAACATCACCTTTGCCGAGGCGTTGTCGGAATACACTCCGTCGGCCATCACCGGCTTCACCAGCAACCCGATGATTGCGGCGTTCTTTGCGGACGTCGATACCGAGGGTTCACCCGGCGGTGTCACCCCAGGTGGCACTTCCACCGGAACCAACCTGCTGTGGTACGACCTCGATCCGGTCAGCGGCACCATCACCATCACCTGGGACGACGTCGGCTATTTCAGCGGGCACACCGACAAGCTCAACGCATTCCAGCTGCAACTGGTGCGGGTCGGGCAATCCGACTTTGACATCGTTTTTCGTTACGAAGACATCAACTGGACCACGGGCGATGCCAGCGACGGAGAAGGTGGACTCGGTGGCGAGGTTGCCCGTGCCGGGTATTCCTCAGGGGATGGTTCCAACTACTTCGAGTTGCCACAATCTGGCAATCAGGCGGACATGCTGGATCTGGAGAGCAGCAGCAACAGCGGGCAGCCTGGATTGTGGACCTTCAGCATCCGCAATGGTCAGCCCGTGATTGACGTGGCGATCCGCGATGCACAGATGCTGGAAGGCAATGGCCCGGGCACCACGGCCATGACCTTCGAGGTCTTCCTGTCTACCGCTGCTGCGCAGCAGATCACCGTGGACTACCGAACGGAGCCGGGTACCGCGACAGTGGGTGACTTCTTCCCGACCAGCGGGACCCTGGTTTTCGAGCCCGGGGAGACGATGCGCACGATCACCGTGCAGATCGTCGGCGACACGGTCCCCGAGCCCGACGAGGCCTTTGTCGTGCGGCTGTCCAACGCGCAGGTCACTGTCGACCCGAACACGGACTTCATCAACCCCCCGACCGGCCCCACCGATATACCGGGCCCCAACAGCAATGTATTGACCGACAACACCGATACGCTGCCGCCCCGCGCGCCGGTCGTCCAGGTTCGGATCACCGACGATACGGCGGTCGGAACCATCCTCAATGACGACCTGAGCCCGTTGCCGACGATATCGGTCAGTGATGTCAGCCTGAATGAAGGCGATGCGGGAACCACGCTGGCGATCTTCACGCTGACCCTGAGCGCGCCGTCGGAACTGCCCGTCACGGTGGCATACACCAGCGCCAATGGCACGGCGCTGGCGCCGGCCGATTACACCGGCGCCAGTGGCAGCGTGACCTTTGCGCCGGGCGAAACGGTACGGCAGATCAGCGTGTCGGTGGTGGGGGATCAGGTCTTCGAGAGTGACGAGACCTTTCAGCTGCTGCTGTCCAATCCCGTCAATGCCGTGCTGGAAAAGGCGCAGGGCACGGCCACCATCGTCAACGACGACGACATGCCGGTGCTGTCGGTTGCCGGTGCGATTGCGCCGGAAGGCACCGGCGAGGGTTTCACCGAACTGCACTTCCTGGTCACGCTGACGCAACCGGCGGACAGCGCCATCAGCGTTCACTACACCACGGTTCCCGCAACGGCCAGCGCCGGTGCGGACTACGTCGCCGTCAGCGGTACGCTGACTTTTGCTGCCGGCGAGGTCTCGCGGGAAGTGGTGGTCCAGGTCGTGCGCGATGCCGATCATGAGAGTGACGAGACGTTTTCGCTGGTGCTGTCGCAGCTGAGCGGCCCGGCGACGCTGGGCGTTGCCAGTGCCACCGGGACCATCGCCAATGACGACGAGGCGCCGCCGCCGCCTGTCGGGCGTGTCATCACCGCTGGCGAGCAGCCGCGCCCGCTGCTGGGGGAGTCCGGTGCGGACACGATCACCGGCGGCTGCGGCAACGACGTGCTGATCGGCCTCGCCGGCAATGACTTGCTGCACGGTTGCGACGGACTGGACACGGCGGTTTACAGCGGGGCGAGATCCGGGTACAGCGTATCCAGGGTGGGCAACGCCGCTCTGGTTGTCGCGGACCTGTCCGGCGCTGAGGGCACGGACCAGTTGTCCGAGGTCGAGCGGCTGCAGTTTGCCGACATGAGCCTGGGTTTCGACCTGTATGGCAGCGCGGGTCAGGCCTGGCGGTTGCTCGCATCGGCGCTCGGCCGCACACCGGACCCGCAAGACCTTGGCGTCTGGATCGCCGCGCTGGATCATGGCATTTCACTGGATCAGTTCGCTGCTGCGCTGTTGGCGAGTCCCGCGTACCAGGCGGCGCACCCGGGCAGCCCGACGGACAGCCAGTTCGTGTCGGGTCTGTACAGCGACGTGCTGGACCGATCGCCCGAGGGCGAGCGGCTGGCGTTCTGGGTCAACGAGCTCACATCCGGGCATCAGTCGCGTGCTCAGGTGCTGGTGGCGTTTTCCGAATCCGTCGAGCACATGCAGGCGGTTGCTCCGCAGCTGGCCGGTGGCGTGGCTTATGTGCTGCCGCATCAGTTCAGCGGTACCACGGCCGGTGACGTTCTCGTGGGCACGGGGGCATCCGACGTCCTGACGGGCCTGGCTGGCAATGACGTATTGATCGGCCTGGGGGGCAATGACAATCTGGACGGCGGTGACGGCGTCGACACCGCCGTCTATGCCGCGATGCGTTCGGATGTAACGATCACCCGAATCGGGGCGGGCATGACGGTGGCCGGGAAAGCCGGTGTCGACGGCACCGATACGCTCACCAATGTCGAGCGCCTGCAGTTCTTTGATGTCAGCCTGGCGTTTGATGTGGACGGCAGTGCCGGACAGGTCTACCGCCTGTATCAGGCGGCCTTTGATCGCACGCCGGATCTGGCAGGGTTCGGGGGGTGGCTGGCTGCCATGGATGGCGGCATGGCATTGACGCAGGTGGCCAGCGGCTTTGTCGGGAGCAGCGAGTTCCAGTCGCTGTACGGTGCCAATCCGGCATCTGGCCAGTTCGTCAGTCTTCTCTATGACCACGTGCTGCACCGGGCGCCCGATACAGCCGGCTATGACCACTGGACCTACCAGCTTGACCATGGCATGAGCCGCGAGCAGGTGCTGATCGGATTTTCCGAATCTGCCGAAAATCAGGCCACTCTGGTGGGCGCCATGCAAAACGGCATGGCTTATCTGCCGGTCTGATTGAGACCGGCAACCGGGCGGCGGTTGCGGCTCACAGCTTGTTGCAATTCATCGCTGACCGGGTGCTATAAGAGCAGCCGAAGCCGCCGTTTCCGGTGGCACTTTTTCCCGGCATGCGATCGACATGACAGCTCCGAACTGGACCAACGCCCAGGTCATTGCCCAGCTTGACAGCGGGTACAAATGGACCGGCTCGACAATCACCTACGCGTTTCCGACGTCGCTAACCGGAATGTTCGGCGTGCAGGGCGAGCGGACCGGGTTCCAGGCGGCCACGGCGAGCCAGCAGACCACGATCCGGCTGGCACTGAAATGCTGGGACGACCTGATTCCCCAGAGCCTGGTTGAAACCACCTCTTCATCGTCCAACATCGAGTTCGGGTACTCGTCAAGCATGTCGGGCTATGCGCATGCCTACTACCCGACCGATGGAAGCGTCTGGTTCAGCACGGTGGTGGGGCAGGATCCGGACAACAGCACGACGTCGCCGACGATCGGTTTGTACGGATTTGAAACCATCCTGCACGAGATCGGCCATGCGCTGGGTCTGGATCACATGGGCGACTACAGCGGTTCTGGCAGTTGGCTGCCGTCGTCGTACCAGGATTCCACCGTCTATTCCATCATGTCCTATTTCGGGCCTGGCGGTTCCGAACAGTCGCCCGATGTGGCGCAGGCGGACTGGACCGGTTCGGACGGTAAGGACTATTCGCCGCAGACACCGATGCTTCATGACATCATGGCGATCCAGTCGATCTACGGTGTCTCGACGACGACGCGCACTGACGATACGAACTACGGTTTCGGCTGCAACATCACGGATGCCTCTGCGGCGATTTTCGATTTCACCGTCAACCGCCATCCCATCCTCACCCTCTTCGACTCGGGCGGCAACGACACGCTGGACCTGAGCGGCTGGAACACGCCCTCGGTGATCAGGCTGGAATCGGGCGCTTTTTCGTCCTGCAACAGCATGACGGACAACATCGCCATCGCCTACACCTGCGTCATCGAAAACGCTGTCGGCGGTGGCGGCGACGATGCCATCACCGGAAACGGCGTGGACAACCGGCTCGCGGGCGGTGGTGGCAAAGACACGCTCGATGGCGGGACGGGTGACGACACGCTCGTCGGCGGCGCTGGCAATGACATCCTGTACGGCGGCGACGGGACCGACACCGCTGTCTTTGCCGGCGCGTTTGCCAGCTATGTCACAACCTACAGTTCGGTGGACTATTCGTGGGCCGTAGCAGGTGGCGCCGATGGCACGGATGTGGTGTTCGGCGTCGAGTTTTTCAGTTTCAGCGACGGGCTGCGCAATTCCCTGATGCAACCGGTGGGTGACACGCTGGCACCCTTGCTGTCCATGCTTTCGCCGCAGGACGACGCAAACGGGGTGTCCGTGTCCGCCAATCTGGTGCTCGGCTTCAGCGAGGCAGTGCGGGCCGGCACGGGCAGCATCGTGATCCACCGTGCCGACGGCTCGATTGCCCAGACCATCGACATCAATGACACGACCCAGGTCGGCTTCTCGGGCAGCGTCGTCACCGTCAATCCGGGCAGTGATCTCCTTCCGTCCAGCGGCTACTACATCACGATGGCGGCGGGAGTGGTGCTGGACCTGGCGGGCAATGCATTTGCCGGGCTCAGCGGCACCACCAGCTACAACTTCACCACGGCGGCTGCGCCCGACACCACACCGCCCGTCGTGCAGATCAC